>JBDUEG010000042.1:0-15555 GCA_040002575.1 Ginsengibacter sp. | reverse complement strand
TATAATAAAGGAATCTTCCAAATTGTATTTGACTTCATAAACGATGTTTTGATCATCACAACCAGCTTAGGTGAAGTTGAAACGGTAAAGTTATATCCAAGATCTGTAGCAAGTTTTTATAAAGAGCTCTTTGAGAAATTGAAAACTGTTGGAGTAGGAGCATATATTTATGCGGCACCTAACGAAGTGGAACCGGCAGTACCATTTTCAGAAGATGAGGTACACAAATCTTATGATCATAGCCAGATTAAGTTATTTTGGAATGCACTTATAATGGCTAGTAATGTATTCACAAAGTTCAGGGCAAGTTTTATTGGCAAGTGTAGTCCGGTTCATTTCTTCTGGGGTGCCTTTGATCTGGCCGTTACAAGATTTTCAGGAAGACCTGCTCCTAAACATCCCGGTGGCGCACCAAATATTCCTTTGAAAGTAATGCAGGAGTCCTATTCACATGAAGTGAGCAGTTGTGGATTTTGGGGCGGTAATGAACAATTTCCAGAAGCAGTTTTTTATTCTTATTGTTACCCTACCCCCAGTGATTTTAATAAGCAAACAGTAAAACCTGGCGAAGCTTTTTTTAGCAACGAAATGGGTGAATTTATGCTAATGTATGATGTGGTAAGAAATTCGGCTGATCCTGAAGATACTTTAATGCAGTTCCTTCAATCTACCTATGAAGCAGCTGCGAATACCGGTAATTGGGACCGTGAGGCACTTGAGTTTGACTTTTCATCATTCGAAAGCAAATAGAATAAATCTTGCAGGCTATTGTTATTGCAATGCGCACGCGATCCGAATTCCAAATTAAATTACTATTGCATTACTTGCATGAATGTATTTTAAATATTATTTTTGCAGCTCATTATTTCACTATATAATTAGTGAAGCTTACCAGCTATCCTTAGTAAAAAAGTTCCCCCCATTTCCTTGAATATATTGCCGTTGTCATCGAGCTATTATCTATGTCTATTGAATTCAATAAGTAGTTGTTATTGGTTTTAATAAGAAAATAGAATGTTATTATATTCGTTATAAGTCTCTTACGATAAAATAATTTCAGTACGCATGTGGCTGAGAAAGGCGAAGCCATAGTTTTAAACTTATAAATTTAAATGGTGAGGCTGTGGTCAATTTTAAAAGATCTGCTTTAGTAAAAGCTAAAGCAAAATATCAAATTGTTCTTAAAAATATTTAATAGGCACTATTGCAAATTGGAATATCTTCAAAGATATTTGCAGTTATTTTTCGAACCTTTTATAGAAGCGCCCTTAACAACTAAATTACTAATATGAGATTTTGCAATATGCCAGTGGCACTGGTATTGAATTCTTTCCTTGTTGCCTTTATTTTGAGTTCCTGCAATTCAACCAAGAAATTGGATGAAAATTTTTTATATTTTCAAACTGAAAGGGACAATATCGGAATAGTGAATATAAAAGAACGGGTTATTCAAACAAACGATATTCTCAATATCCAGGTAATAAGTAAAACATTAAATCAGCAAGAAGCAGCCTTATTTAATTCTCCTTCTGCAGGTATCAGTAGTAACCCTTCAGTAAGTGCAGGTGTGAGTACTACCGGTTACGTGGTCGGAATAAATGGAAGCATTGAATTTCCGATAATAGGAACCATTACCGCATCAGGCTTGACAAAAGCTCAGTTGCAGAAGGTATTGGTTGATAAGCTTTCATCCTATATTAAGGATCCATCCGTTTCTGTAGTGTTCACCCAATTTGCAATAAATGTGCTAGGCGAAGTGAAATCCCCCGGGATTAAAACTTTTCCAATAGATAAGGTAACGATCCTTGATGCTATCAGTGCATCCGGTGACCTAACAGATTTTGGCAAACGAAAGGATGTGACAGTGATCCGTGAAGAAAATGGAAGAAACTTATATATTCAGATGGATCTCACCAGTGGTTCGGTATTTCAATCACCCGCTTATCAGTTACACCCAAATGACATTGTATACGTAGGAGCTAACAATAAAAAATTAGAAAGCGTAAATAAAAATGCTAATGCCGGAACCATATTCCGCACCGTGGGTACGGCGCTTTCACTGACTTTTTCGATACTTAACTTTTACTTTAATAGATTAAAATAAACGCAAAATGGAAGAGAAAGAATTATATAGTGGAAGTTCAGGAGGAGGAGGTCTTTCAATAAAAGAAAACATAAGAAAATATCTGGCGTTTTATCCACTCTTCATTATATCAGTGATTGTTTGTGTGGGAACTGCTCTCATTTATTTAAAGTATGCTGTGCCGCAATACCGGGCAACCGCTTTACTTTTTGTAAAAAAAGATAACAAAAATTCAAACGATTTAATTGAAACAGCTATCACCGGGGATCCCTTAAAATCAAACCTTGATAATGAAATACAACTGATGAATTCCACAAGTCTTATGCAGCGGGTGGTGAGCAAAAATGAATTTAACATCTCATATATTTATCTCGGTAATGTTCGCAATACCGATTTATATAAGGATGCTCCTTTTCGCTTAATTCCTCAGGAAATAAAGGATAGTGGCAGCGCATGCGCGGTGAAGTTGTCAGCCCTTAACAATGAAGGAGGCATGCTTGAAAATAGCTCTGAAAGTAATAAAGGCAAAACTAAATTTAAATGGAATGTGCCTTTTACTTCGGGACCAAATTCGTTTTCGTTCGTAAAGCACGGCAAACTTCCAGATAAGAGTTCTAAGTATTTAGCTTCATGGAAACCTGTAAGTCAGGCTGCTGGTGAAATAAAGAGCAAAATGGATATAACCTTGCTTGATAAAAAAACAAGTATTATTCAACTGGGTATTCTTTGTGAAAACGTTGCCTTGGGTAAAGCAATTTTAAATGCATTTGCTGGCGAATATAATCTTAGTGATATCGAAGATCGAAATGTAGTTTCTCAGAACACAATCCGGTTTATTGACGATCGACTGGGTTCTGTATCATCTGATTTAACAGGCGTTGAGGGAAAACTGGAAAATTACCAGGGAAATAAAGGATTGATAGATGTTCAGGTACAATCATCTCAATCTTTTTCAAATTCTAATGAGCTTAACAAACAAATTGCAGATAACAATCTTCAGCAGGGCGTAACGCAAAGTATCATGAGTTATTTCAATAATCCAAATGCAGAAGATAAATTTGTGCCATCTACTTTGGGAATTCAAGATCCTACTCTTGCCAACCTTATTGCCACATATAATGAACTGCAGCTAAGGAAACAAAAGGAAGCACCCACGTTAGCCGAGGGAGGTATTGTGATGAAAGATTTAAATAATCAATTGAGTGTTATCAAAGGAAGTGTTCTTGAAGCGTTGCAAAACATTAATAGAAATCTTAAACAAACTGAATCTAGTTTGCAGCACCAGAATGGCCAATATCGCCAATTCTTATCCGGATTACCAAGCAATCAGCGCCAGATGCAAGAGATTAAAAGAAAGCAAAGTATAACCGAAGGATTATACTTATACTTATTGCAAAAAAGAGAAGAGGCAGCTGTCTCCAGCACATCTTCGAATGTACCTAACTATAAGCAAATTGATCCTGCAAAGGGATTTGGTCCTATATCGCCTAATACAACAAATATTAAGATTTACAGTGTGCTGCTGGGATTGATTTTGCCTTTTGGAATAATATACTTGAGAGACTTGATGAACGATAAAATCATGACCCGAAAGGATATTACACATAGAATTGAAACCCCTATCGTGGGAGAGATAACTCACTTATCAAAAAAGCAGTCTGATACCATTACTATTATGGATAGAGATCTAATAGGTGAAGAGTTCAGAATTATCCGGACTAATTTGTATTTCCTTCTTGAGAAAAAGGATAAAAAGGTCATTTTGGTGACCTCAAGCGTTGCGGGAGAAGGGAAATCTTCTATTAGTTTAAATCTTGCGGGAGTGTTAGCTATACCTGGAAAGAAAGTCGCGTTATTAGAATTTGATATGCGAAAGCCTACGATAACTAAAAAACTTAAAATTGTAACCAGTAAAGGTTTGAATGATTATTTTAAAGGCAATGCCAAAGATCTATCTGAAATTTATAATCCATATGAAGAGATACCTAGTTTGCACATTTATCATTCAGGGGCTACACCCAAATATCCGGGTGATCTGTTTTTAAGCGATCGACTTCCAGTTTTATTTGAAGCCTTAAAGTCTGAATATGATTATATTATTGTGGATTCTGCTCCCGTAGGTATTGTTAGTGATGCTTTGGTTCTCGGAAAATATGTCGATACCGTACTATTCGTAATTAGGCAACGCTATACATTAAAAAAGCAATTGGACTTTGTAAACGAACTCAGCAAGACAAACAAATTAAATAACCTTGGGATTATTTTTAATGATGTGAAGAGGGGAGGAAGAATAGGTTATTATGGATATGGACATACTTATGGAAAAAATTACGGCTATGAAGAAAAACCAAAGAATAAAAAATTAAGATTTAGGAAAGAAAAACCAGCAGCTGTTTGATCCTGATGAAAAAATATCTTTTAAATCTTACCGTGCAAGTTTGATAGAGGCGATTACTAGCCGCATTCAGATTTTTGATTACACAAAGTTGCGTCAATGGAGCAAACTTATCAGTGTAACAGGGTTCACGCAGGCTTTAATTCAAATAGTTGGATTGGTTTGCGGAATCATGGTAATCCGGGTATTACCTCCGAGCGAGTATGCTTTATATACTTTAGCAAATACAATGCTCGGTACAATGATAGTACTTGCTGATGGTGGAATTGCCACAGCAGCTATGTCGCAAGGTGCAAAAGTGTGGAAGGAGTCAGACAAACTCGGCTCTGTAATAGTTGCAGGCCTTCGCTTAAGAAAAATTTTTGCAGGTATAAGCCTTCCCATATCATTGGGAATTTTACTTTTCCTTTTAATACACCATGGCGCAAGTTGGTTGTTGGCGTTTTTGATACTACTCTCCATAGTCCCAACTTTCTATATGCTTTTGCATGCTGGCATATTAGAGATATCCCCCAAGCTACAGCAGGATATAATTCAATTACAAAGAATTAAGGTAGTGACCAACATTGGGAGATTTTTAATTCTTTCCATTACAATCTTCACTTTTCCTTTTGCAGTCATAGGGCTATTGGCTGTAAGCATACCTCAAATTTGGGCAAATTCCCGTTATAAAAAGATTTCCTCAAAGTATGCTGATTTAAATCAGGAAATTGATCCCGTTATTCAAAAAAATATTTTAAAAATGGTCTGGCGGCTTCTTCCCGAAGCTATATATTATTGCCTTTCCGGCCAGATTGCAATTTGGTTAATTTCCGTTTTTGGTTCCACTAATGGAGTGGCCCAAGCCGGTGCATTAAGCCGCCTTAGTATCGTGCTAGGATTTTTCAGCATATTGTTCGCAAATCTTGTGGCTCCACGTTTTGCCCGCCTACCTAACCTTTCTAAATTACTTCTTGTACGGTATCTTCAAATTCAGCTGGCACTGGTAGTCTTATGTACTGCCATAACGGGTATGGTCTGGCTGTTTTCTAATCAAATTCTTTGGGTCTTAGGGGGGCATTATAAAGGCTTAAATACAGAGTTAGTGTTAATGGTAGTGGGCAGTTGCCTTAATTTGCTGTATGGCGCATCTTTCTTATTGGGAACGTATAGGTCATGGATAATTAATCCTGTAGTTTTTATTTCGATAAGTGTTATTTCTACAATTACAGCAATTTTTGCACTTGATGTCTCATCTCTTAAAAGCATAATAATTCTAAATATTGCAGTAACATCGATTGAGTTTTTAATGCTTAGTATATTTAATATTCTGAAAATACTTAGAGTTAACGATTCTGACATTTGTGATTAATTACAAGTATCCAATGTTAGATACCTCACTTTTTTACTTGAGGAATAAAAAATGAAAATCGTTTTCATATGCGGCTCACTTATGCCAGGTTCTGACGGAGTGGGAGATTATACTATTAAACTTGCGGTTCAATTGAAAAGATTAGGGCATGATGCATGCGCTTTAGCATTAAATGACAGATTCATAAAAAAAAATATTGCTGAAGTTCAACACTTCGATGGAATAACATTGTCTGTCTTAAGACTTGCATCTTCATTACCGTTAAAGACTCGCTTCAACGAGGCAAAGAAGTGGCTAAAAAAAATTTCTCCCGAATGGATAAGTATTCAATATGTTCCATATTCTTTCGATACAAATGGAATGCCTCTTTACCTCGCAAATTTTTTAGACAAATTGAAAACTGACAATAAATGGCATACAATGATTCATGAGCCTTTTCTTGACAAACAAAAGTCTTTCAAAAATATAATCATAAGGTATTTGCAAAAACGGAGTATAAAGTTGATCTATAAAAAGCTTAAGCCAGCAACAGTCCATACCTCCATCCCGTTGTATCAAAAAATGCTAATGGAAATCCCAATAGAAAGTAAGCTACTGGGGTTATTCGGAAATCTTAGAGTTCCGGATAGCGTGTCAATCGCAGGCAAAGAGGTATCAATAACTGAGAAAAGAAAATTTATTTGTGTTTATTTCGGTACAGCGCCTAAGGTACAATACCATGATATTTTCACTAATAAAATAAAAGCCTTTTGTCGGGAACATCAATTACACCTGATAATTTGCGGTAATTCCGGAAAGAATGGAAAAACATTTGCAAATTCTATTGAGGCCGCCTGTAAGGAAGAGTTCTTTGAGATGACCTTTTTAGGCGAGCTTAAACCATGGGAGTTAAGTGAGTTATTTTTAAAAGCTGATTTTGGTATTGCCCGGGTCTCAACAGATCTTTTAGGAAAAAGTGGTTCAGCAATTTCTATGTTGGAACATGGATTACCTTTATGGGTTCCGTTAGTAAAAGAAAGTCAACCATCACATAATCAATTCGATTTTAGGTCACATCTTTGTTTTTATGAATTGGCAGATGTTCTTAAAATAAAAGAAAAGTATAAAAGTATTGACCGTCTTCCTGAAATTGCCAATAAATTTTTGGCCGACCTTGATTGATTCTTTCATCTTTTTAATTGCGGGTATTATTTGCTGAATTCCATTTGCTTTGATTATATGAAAATATTGTTTTTAACGCATAAATTTTACCCTGATATTGGGGGTATTGAAGTAAATTCGGAAATCTTAGCGAGAGAGTTTCATAAAGCGGGACATGATATAAAACTTATAACATGGACTAAAAATTCAGGCGAAAAGAAATTCCCTTTTATAATTGTAAGAAATCCTGGTATCGGAACTCTCTTGCGTGAGCACAGGTGGGCTGATGTAGTATTTGAGAATAATCCTAGCTTGCGTTTAGCATGGCCTTCTTATTTTTTTAATAAGCCCTCTGTAATAGCTCTTCGTACATGGATAAATCGTGTTAATGGAAAAATTGGGTGGCAGGATAAATTAAAAGCATTGTGGTTGAAAAAAGCTTCTGCAGTAATTGCAGTAAGTGATGCAATTAGGAAAAAGTGTTGGCCTTCGGCAATAGTAATTGGCAATCCTTATCGTAATGAACTTTTCAGAATAGTGCCTGGGGTTGAAAAAACAAATGATTTTGTTTTCCTAGGAAGATTGGTCTCCGATAAAGGTGCCGATATTGCACTAAGAGCATTATCAAAGCTTATAGAAATCAGTAAAAAAGAATCGGAATTTTCTTTAACGATTATAGGAAATGGGCCTGAACTAAGCACTCTGAAAAATATGGTGATTACTTTAAATCTTCAGAATAATGTACAATTTAAAGGTTCACTTACAGGTAAAGATTTAGTAAACTGCCTAAACAGTCATAACATCATATTAGTACCTTCTATTTGGGAAGAACCTTTCGGTAATGTTGCCCTTGAAGGAATGGCTTGCGGTTGTATTCCTATAGTTTCAGATAGAGGAGGCTTAACAGATGCTATCGGAAAGGCCGGACTTTCTTTTAGAAGTGGAGATATTAATTCTTTGGTAGATTGCATTTTGAAAATAATAAATGATTCGAATTTACAAAACCGACTTCGAAATGCAGCACATGACCATCTCTTAGAACATCATCCCGATACAGTTTCAAAGCGTTATTTATCGGTAATAGAAAATGTAGCCAGCATTTGAAAAATGCTTATAAAATTGATTAATTCTTGCAAAAATATTTCGTAGTATTCAGGCTATGAAAATTCTTCTTTCTCATCTTACAGGGAATGCATTTGTGAAAGCAGCAACGTATGGCTTAATTGAAGCAGGCATGCTCAGCGATTTCCATGTTGGTATTGCCTCCGTTCCTGGTAGTATGATTGATCGTATCGGTGCCATTAAACTTTTTTCAGAGATTAGGCGCCGTCGTTATGATGCGGTGGTTAAGCCTTTCCTACATACCTGGCCATGGTTTGAGATGGGCCGTCTTTTAGCAATTAAAGGAGGCTTTAGTAAACTGGCAAATCAAAAGGGTTCTCCCTTTAATATAGATTCAGTGTTGCAAAATATTGACAAGCATGTCGCAAAATATTTAGTTAACGCAGAAAAAAAAGGATTAAATGCTGTATATGCCTATGAGGATTCTTCTTTGCATACATTTCGTAAATCCAAGAATTTGGGTCTTCAATGTCTATATGATCTGCCTATAGGATATTGGAGAACCCTGCACAGGCTCTTAGGTGAGGAAAGGGAGCGTTGGCCTGATTGGGTAAATACAATGCCAGGGCTTAATGATCCAGAAGAAAAACTTTTTAATAAAGATGAAGAATTAAGACTTGCCGATAGAATCTTTGTTGCCAGTACTTTTACTGCTAAAACTCTGGCAGACTTTCCAGGAATACTGGCGCCGGTTGAAATAATACCATATGGTTTCCCGCCTGTTTATAATAAGGAAAGAGAGTATTCAAACTTAGAAAGGAAAAATCGCCTCAAGCTTCTTTTTGTTGGAGGTTTATCACAGCGTAAAGGAATTGCCGATCTTTTTAAAGCAGTTGAAAGCTTTGATCAAAGGGTAGATCTAACTATAGTTGGGAGGAAGGCTGGTGAAGATTGTCCGGCGTTGAATAAAGCACTTGCCCGGCACCGCTGGATACCCACCCTGTCTCACCAGGATGTACTTCAACTAATGCGCCAAAATGATGTTTTGGTTTTTCCATCTTTGTTTGAAGGCTTTGGACTTGTTATCACCGAGGCAATGTCACAGGGCACTCCTGTTATTACTACAGATAGAACTGCTGGCCCCGATGTAATTGAAAATGGCAAAAACGGATGGCTTATTCAGGCCGCATCAACTGAGGCTTTAAAAGAATCAATCGAAGGCATATTAATAAAGCCCGGGCTTGTTAAAGAATTGGGGATAGCAGCTATTGAAAAGGCGCGATTAAGGCCATGGGAAATTTATGGAAGAGAAATCGCTGCTGCAATACAAAAACACTTTCATCAATAATATGAATAACCTATTTTTGATTTATACCTGATCGATTAATTTTGATGATAAAAATGATTACATTGAATTTGACAAATCAATGGCCAAAACTCTCGGAATAAAAAAAGACATCCCTAAAAAAAAAATAGCTCAAGATCCGCTTGAATTACTTAAGCGGGGAATATGGGTTTATTTTTTTCTATTGATATTTGAAGGAGCCCTAAGAAAGTGGTTTTTGCCTTTTTTATCCACACCTTTACTAATTATACGTGACCCCATTGCTTTTGGCCTGATTTATTTAGCAATAAAACAAAACGTACTAAAATCAAACTTAATTCTAACTACTGTTACCATAATAGGAGTAGTAAGCATTGTCACAGCTATTTTTTTGGGTCATGGAAGTTTGCCGGTTGCGTTATTTGGCGCCAGAATATTTTTAATTCATTTTCCGTTGATTTTTGTTATCGGGAGAGTGTTTACGTTTGAAGATGTAATTAAAATGGGAAAGATTATTCTTTGGATATCTATACCAATGTCTATGCTTATTACACTCCAGTTTTATAGTCCTCAATCAGCCTGGGTTAATCGTGGTGTAGGTGGTGATTCAGAAGGTGGTGGGTTCTCCGGGGCTCTTGGATTTTTCAGGCCACCCGCAACTTTTTCTTTTATTACAGGTACAATAGCATTTTATAGCCTTGCCGCATGTTTTATTTTCTATTTTTTGCTAAATTCTAAATATATAAACAAACTCGTACTATACGGTGCAACGGGAGCACTTCTCATAGCCATTCCTCTCTCAATAAGCAGAACTTTATTAGGCTCCGTTGTGGTTATTTTTGGATTTGTTTTAATAGCGGTGTCCCGTAAATCAAAATACTTTGGGCAAATATTAATTGGTTTTCTCGCAATGATAGTGGTGTTTATCATTTTAAGTAATACTGCAGCTTTTCAAACAGCAACAGAAGCATTTACAGCCAGGTTCGAATCAGCAAACGAAATAGAAGGCGGATTACAAAATACTTTGGCTGACCGCTATTTAGGAGGAATGATAAGTTCGATTCAAAATTCAACTGAAGAACCATTTTTCGGATACGGAACAGGTATGGGGACAAATGTTGGAAGTCAGTTGTTAAGGGGGAAAACATCCTATTTAATTTCTGAAGGAGAATGGGGAAGATTGATTGGAGAAATGGGATTATTAATGGGACTTTTAATAATTACTTTCAGGCTTAAACTTTGTATAGATATAGGCTTTGCGAGTTACCGAAAGCTGGCAAGTGACAATTTCCTGCCCTGGATTTTAGTGGGGTTTCTTTTGTTAAATATTCCGCAAGGGCAGTGGGCTCAGCCAACAATATTGGGCTTTAGCGTTCTTGGTGGAGGCCTGGCAGTTTCTTCGCTACGGACCTCAAACAAATCTTAGTTTGAAATTGATCAAATAACTTATGATAATTTTCTCCTGTTGAATATTGTTTTTTTTGCGCATGCGGGTTTTTTTGAATCACAGAGTATGCCGCGTTTTGCTAGAATGCTATCAAATGGCATGGCGGAAAGAGGTCATATGGTGCAAATATGGTCTCCAAAACCAAGGTTTGTGCTATTGCCCTTTCATAAAAAAATAAAAAAATGGATGGGATATATAGACCAATACATTAGTTTTCCTATTGAAGTAAAAAGGCGATTAAAAAGTTATTCGAAAAATACGATTTTCGTTTTTACAGATCACGCACTTGGTCCATGGGTTCCTTTGGTTTCAGCTTTCCCACATGTAATTCATTGCCACGATTTTCTTGCACAAAGTTCAGCCGTTGGGGAAATTCCAGAAAATATGCCAGGTTGGACGGGCAAGAGATATCAAGCCTATATAAAAAATGGTTATTCGAAAGGGAAGAATTTTATTTCTGTTTCAAAAAAAACAAGAGAGGATCTGCATAAGTTTCTAAATTTCATTCCTACCATTTCAGAAGTGGTTTACAATGGAATTGAAAAAGTATTTACCCACGAGCATTTAAAGGATTCAAAAGCTCAACTGGCTAACGAGCTTAACATCAATCTCATTGATGGATATATATTGCACGTTGGGGGCAATACCTGGTATAAAAATCGCAAAGGAGTATTGGAAATATACAATGCCTGGCGTAAACTTAGTAAGTTAAAATTGCCTCTCTTAATGATAGGTGAAAAGCCTTCCGCCCAGCTTTTAGAAGCTTATTCAAAATCAATCTATAAATCCAATATTTATTTCTTAAATGGTCTTAAAGATAATTTTTTACACTTAGCATATAGCGAAGCTTCTGTCTTCCTTTTTCCTTCATTAGCCGAAGGCTTTGGTTGGCCTGTTGCAGAGGCTATGGCTTCTGGGTGCATGGTTATTACAACAAACCAACCTCCAATGACAGAAGTTGCAGGTGATGCAGGGTTTCTCATTAGTCGTCGGCCGAATAACGAAGAAGCTGCTATGAAATGGGCTCACGATTCTGCAGAAGTTGTTGAGTATATACTTTGTCTTTCTTCGGATGAGCGAGAAGCTGCAAGGCATAGAGGAATTTTGAATGCAAAAAGATTTGACGCTGATTATGCATTGGACAAAATCGAAAAGATATACATTAATATTCTCCAATCACATAAATAAGTATCATCTTATTTAAAAAACTAGAATTTAAAACATACACCTTATTTTAATCATGCGTGTAAAAGCTCAACAAATTGAGTATGAGAGTTAGGTTTTTCTAAACTATTGTAGTTACAATAATGAAAATATTACATGTTATACCCAGCATGAATCCATCAACAGGCGGCCCCTGTGAAGTCGTTCGGAATATAATACCTGAACTAGAGAAGTTAAATGTAGTAAATGAAGTTGTATGCCTTGATAATCCGATAGATAATTTCAATACAAAAGATTTATTTAAAATTATATCACTTGGCCCCTCGGTAAATCCCTGGCATTATACCCGGAAGTTAGAACCTTGGCTCGTAAAAAATCTTGGAAGATTTGATGTAGTAATTGTTCATGCACTGTGGCTGTATCATGGATATGCATTTCAAAAGGCATTCAAAAAATTCAAAAAAATTAATGTTAGTTATAATAAAGAATTTAGAATGCCAAGATATTATGTTATGCCTCACGGCATGCTTGATCCTTATTTTCAACAGGCATCTGAAAGAAAATTAAAAGCGATTAGAAATCGCGTGTATTGGAAATTAATAGAAAGTGTATTGATAAATAATGCCGATGGTTTGCTTTTTACATGTCAATCGGAATTGACGTTGGCACGCCAGTCCTTCACACCATATTATCCGAAGAATGAAATAAATATTGGTTGTGGTATAAAATCACCTCCTCCTTTTGAAACAGCAATGGCAGAAGCTTTTTTTGAAAAATGTCCACAGCTCAATAAACAACCATTCATTCTTTTTCTTAGTAGAATACATGAAAAAAAAGGTGTTCATAATCTTATAGAGGCATATTCAAAAATTTTTGATAACCTTAGTAATAACCCAACTGAAAAAGTTCTTTTACCGAAATTAGTAATAGCTGGGCCAGGACTTGAAACACCTTATGGAAAAAAGATACAGGAATTGATTGCAAAATCAGATGCAATGGGACGGTCCGTTTTTTTTCCGGGTATGATTAGGAGTAGTGCGAAGTGGGGTGCGTTTTATTGCGCTGAAGCTTTTATCTTGCCAAGCTACCAGGAAAATTTTGGTATTGCAGTTGTGGAAGCCTTAGCTTGCAAAAAACCTGTATTAATTTCCAAACAGGTAAATATCTGGAGGGAAATTATTGAAGATGGTGGAGGAATGGCGGAAGATGTGGGTACTGCAGGTGCGCAAAACTTAATTGAATCATGGATAAAAATTTCCGGCGAGGACAAGAAGATAATGGGTGAAAAAGCATGGCGTTCGTTTGTAAAAAACTTTTCTGTTACAAATGCTGCTAAGCAATTATTTCAACTTGTGACGGAATGAAAAATGCATCGGTAAAAATCAATCCAACAATGGTTTTATACGAAAAGAATATCATGGAGAATAAGGAAATATACATTGGCGCTAATTTCTCTTTAAAAAATCGAACTGGCAGAATTTTGTGGTCAATCGTCTCTGTGTTATTATTTCGTTATTCTCCCAAGCCATTTCATAGATGGAGATCTTTTCTTTTACGATGCTTTGGAGCTAAAGTTGGCAAAAAAGTACATATATATCCGGGTGCAAAAATATGGGCGCCATGGAATCTTGAAGTGGCAGATGAAGCAGGCGTGGCGAACGGCGCTTTATTATATACCCAGGGCAAAATAACAATTGGCAAAAAAGCCGTTATATCACAGGGAGCTCATTTATGTGCAGGTACACACGATTATAATCTTCAGGAGTTCCCATTGATTACAAAGCCTATTAACATAGGTGACTATGCATGGATCGCCGCGGAAGCATTTATTCATCCAGGAGTTACAATTGGAAGAGGCTGCGTAATAGGTGCAAGATCAGTTGTAACTAAAGACATGCCCGCGTGGATGATTTGTGCAGGGCATCCTTGCAAGCCCTTTAAAGAACGATCTTTTACCGTAACGTCCTAAATATTTTTTAAATCAATACGCTAATTGGTTTCACCAAATTATTATAGATGCTTGCTGCACTTGATTTAACTATTGCTATACCTGTAAGAAATGAAGAAAAAAATTTACCCGGGTGTCTCGCCGCTATTGGAACTGATCTTGCAAAAAGTATTATTGTAATTGATTCGGAAAGTACAGATAAAACAAATTCTATAGCAAAAGATTTTGGTGTAGAGGTTGTAAATTTTAGGTGGGATGGTAAGTTTCCAAAAAAGCGTAACTGGTTCTTAAGGAATTACCCGCTAACTACCAGGTGGATTTTATTTCTTGATGCCGATGAATATCTTACAGAAGATTTCAAATCGGAACTTAGGGATAGTTTAGAAAAAAATGATAAGGTGGGATATTGGCTGAGTTATACAATTTATTTTCTTGGCAAAAAATTAAAAGGTGGTTATCCGCTTCGGAAACTCGCTCTTTTTAAGGTTGGCAATGGGGAATATGAAAAAATCAATGAGGACCAATGGAGCAATCTTGATATGGAAGTCCATGAACATCCTGTTCTTATGGGTGATATTGGTATAATCAAAAGTAAAATTGACCACCAGGATTTTCGCGGCGTTTCACAATATGTAATTAAACATAACGAATATGCTTCATGGGAAGCTATGCGTTTTCTCAGAACTGTAGAAAATAGAAATGTACTTTCTAAATGGACATGGAAGCAGAAGATAAAATATCGTCTAATGCGTAGCGTTATGATTGGACCGTTTTATTTTTGTGGAAGCTTTTTTCTTTTAGGAGGTTTTAGAGATGGTGCAAGGGGTTTAGCTTTTGCCATCTTAAAAATGGCATACTTTACGCAAGTATATTGTAAAGTTAGAGAGCATGAAAAGTAAAAAAAGAATAGAATTCTTAGTGTTTTGATGATAGGAATTCTCATCTTATGCTTTTGAATAATGGGTGCGGCTTTCTTTATATATAGAAATATTGACTACAATAATTTATCTAAATTTTTTTATAATTTGATTTAGGATTTTTTTTAAAACTTACATTTTATTTTTATATGCAGAAAAATATTTTATAATAAATTGGAATTTCCTCTATGAAATTTTTTAAAGTTTTTTGTGCTTTCACATATTTTATAATACTTATTTACATTGTGTTTTTTGTTTCTAATAGAAGAAGTACCCATTATAATTATGAGTTAAATCTTATTCCGTTTCAAGGCACGATAGATACTTTTTTCGGCCTGAATTATGCTGACAAAAAGGAAGTTTATAACTTTTACATAAATCTTTTCGGAAACATCGGTTTATTTATTCCTTTTTCGATTATACTTAGAACAACATTCAAAATTTATAAATTTAAAACCCTGTTTTTTTTGACAATGTTGTTTAGCATCTCAATAGAAATATTGCAGTATTTTTTTCAGATCGGAGTCGCCGATATTGATGATGTTATTTTAAACTTGTTAGGAGCCGTAATTGGAATTTTTCTTTATCGAGTAATTTTCCGCAGAAACTTTTCGCCTATTAAATCATAGAGTCTCTCTTTTTCTTAGTAGATATTTTAATACAATTAAATCAAAAAAATTCTTTAATTTTTTCTGGGCACTGGCATAGATTTTGAAAAACTCCT
>JBDUEG010000041.1:0-15769 GCA_040002575.1 Ginsengibacter sp. | reverse complement strand
TAAATATCGTAAAATTAAGTGCTGCTTTGGCACCGCATTTTGAATAAAATCAAAATTTTGAATTTATATCTTTGCTTGTATCACTAACGAAAACTTGTATATGTCGATCCCAACCATGCTTGCTGTTCCAATGAAATCACTTTTTAATCTCGGTTTTAAATCGGCTGAAGATATATTTTATCAACTGCCGCCTGAAGATCTTATTAATCAATCCATCGACAAAGGTGAAGGGGTGTTAAGTGACACCGGCGCATTAGTAATTGATACCGGTGAATTTACAGGAAGAAGCCCCGAAGATAAATTCATCGTGAAAGATGAGATAACGGCAGCGACGATTGACTGGAATAAGTTTAACCTTCCTATAGAAGAAAAATATTTTGACAGGTTGTATCGTAAGATGATAGATTACCTGGCCGATAAACAATTATGGATACGGGATTGCTATGCATGCGCTCATCCTGATTACCGCCTTAGCATTCGTGTAATAAATGAAAATCCTTGTTGCAATTTGTTTGCATACAATATGTTTTTACGTCCGGATGAAAAGGACTTAGAGGATATAGAACCTGACTGGCATTTACTCCAGGTTCCTCATTTTTTTGCAGAACCATCTATTGACGGCGTGCCACACAAAAATTTCGTTATTGTAAATTTTACGAAGAAAATAATTCTTATCGGCGGCACACAGTATACCGGTGAAATGAAGAAAGGAATCTTTAGCATCCTGAATTATATTCTTCCGCATGATAGAGGAGTTCTTAGTATGCACTGCTCTGCCAATGTGGGCAGTGAGGGCGATACTGCCGTATTTTTTGGGTTGAGTGGAACCGGGAAAACTACTTTAAGCGCTGATCCTTCCCGGAAACTTATAGGCGATGATGAGCATGGCTGGAATGATAATTCAGTTTTTAATTTTGAAGGAGGTTGCTACGCAAAGACAATCAATCTTAGTAAAGAAAACGAGCCCGATATTTATAACGCAATCCGATATGGCTCCATCGTTGAGAATGTTACTTTCAAACAAGGAACTAATAAAATAGATTTCAAAAGCAAAAAAATAACAGAGAACACAAGAGTAAGCTACCCTATCGATTTTATAAGTAATGCACTCGATCCATCTATTGGTAATATACCTAAGAATATTTTTTTTCTTACCGCAGATGCTTACGGAATATTGCCACCGATAAGCAAGCTTACACCCGGACAGGCGATGTATCATTTCATTAGTGGCTATACCGCGAAAGTTGCGGGGACTGAGAACGGTGTAAAGGAACCTAAGCCTACATTCAGCGCTTGTTTCGGCGCCCCTTTCCTGCCACTGCATCCTACAAAATATGCGGAAATGCTGGGCAATAAAATTAAGAATCATAGTGTAAATATCTGGATGGTAAATACCGGCTGGAATGGCGGAGGTTATGGTGTGGGAAGCAGGATGAAACTTGAATATACACGAGCAATGATCACAGCAGCTCTGGAAGGTAAGTTGGATACTGTAGCATATCATCCTCATTCTATATTTGGAATGATGATGCCGGACGAATGCCCGGGAGTGCCTTCGGAAATGTTAAGCGCCAAGCATACGTGGGCAGATAAAGATGCGTATGTAAAAGTTGCGCAGGATCTTGCCGGCCACTTTACAAGAAATTTTGAAAAGTATAAAGATTTTGCAAATGATGAGATCTTGGCAGGTGCGCCGAGATATGAATGCTAAACCGAAGTAAAAACCTATCCGAAGCTTATCCCAGGTATTCTTTGTCTAATTGTTCCTTGAGTTCAGGATGTCTTTTTAGGTAGGCCGCAACAAACGGGCAGTAAATCATCACGGGTTTTTTATGTTGCTTTGCATATTCAAAAGCATAGGCCGCCAGTGCTGATGCAACTCCTTTTCCACCCATCTTATCGGGGACTTCAGTGTGCATAAATGCAATGTCTTTTTTATAATAGCGATATTCAAGCAAGGCAATCTCGTCGCCTTCATGAATTTCAAAATGCATTAGCTTCTCATTGTTCAAAACTTTATAAGCTTCAGCCATTTTAATTGTAAAATTAATTTAATACACCAAATTTACCTGCCTGGTATTCTTCGAAGGATTCCTGCAACTCCTGTTGTGTATTCATTACGAATGGACCATACTGAGCAACGGGCTCATTGATTGGCGTGCCACTTAGCAGTAACAATACGCTCTTTTCATTGGCCTTAATCTTTACAACTTCCCCTTCATTTTTAAACAAAACCAAATCATGCAATTGTGCTTTTTGCCCATTCACTTCCGCATTTCCTTCAACCACTAAAATTGTTGTGTTATGAGAAGCAGGTATGCTGGTCGTCATTTCGCCATGCTCGTTGAGACGAACGTCAAACATATTTATTTCAGTGAATGTGGATGCCGATCCTTTAGTATTACTAAAATTGCCTGCAATTACCTTCACAGTTCCACTATTGTCTGGCAGAGTTACCGTGCTCATTTCTGAGCCAACCAGCGATTGGTATTTCGGTAGAGCGAGTTTATCTTTTTTCGGAAGGTTTACCCAAAGTTGTATCATCTCAAAAGGGCCACCTTTTTTAGAAAATTCTCTTTCATGAAATTCCTTATGTAATATGCCTGAACCTGCGGTCATCCATTGAACATCCCCGGGATTTATGATGCCACTATTGCCAGTGCTGTCATAGTGCTCAACACTTCCTTTGTATGCAATAGTTACTGCTCAAAGCCCTTGTGCGGATGTACATCTACACCTCTCGGGCGATCAGATTTGCCGAAGTCAAATGCGGGATTGAAGTCAAGCATAAGAAACGGGCTTAGCTTCTGGCGAATCTTATATCCTGAAGGAAAATAATTATATACTCTGAATCCATCTCCAACCATACCTGGAGTTTCAGGACGGTGAAAAATTTTTTCGATCTGTTTGATATCGTTCATTTGTTCTATGTTTTAATCTTTAAAAAAAGCAAAGTTACGGTAATGGTATATATTTGTAACCGATTTACTTTTATAAACCGGTTTCCTTTCGGATACCATCAACGCTAAAATAATGCCGCAGAAAAAAACATTTCAATCAAAAGATATATTAGCGTTAGGAGATGCTATGGATATACTGAATGGCAAATGGAAAATTAGCATCATGTGTTCACTGAATGAAAATAAAAAAAGATTCAAAGAGCTGCAAAGAGATATTGGCAGGATCACCGGTAAAATGTTATCGAAAGAACTAAAGGAACTTGAAATGAACGAGCTTGTAAATCGTAATGTTCTTAACACAAAACCAGTAACTGTTGAGTACGAACTCACGTCCTATGGAGCCACCTTGGAAAAAGTAATCGAAGAATTGGTAAATTGGGGTACAAAACACAGGAAGAGAATTCTTGGGAAAAAATAATTTCAGCATAGCTTTTTTGCAGGAAATAATAAAAATAATAAAGTCGTTGTACTTCTTTCTTAGCATTTAAAAAATTACTTTGTAGTTCAATTCAATGGTTATGCTTTACAATTCATGTAAACTGGCAATCTTAGTTTTAAGTTTTTTGTCTTTTGCATTCGAAACACATGCGCAGACCGAGCCTCCAAAATCTTCAGACGAAAAAACAAATTTGTCTCAGCTTGACAGCCGGTTGTTTGATAGCGACGACATACTACATTTTAAACTTACCGGCAGAATAAATGACCTCTTCACTGACAGGAAAGATAATATGGTTTACCATCCACTGCTGCTTCAATACCAAGGGAAAGATAGCAACACGATTGCAATCCATATAAAGGCAAAGGCAAGGGGAAATTTTCGCCGGCTTAAAGAAAACTGTAAGTGGCCGCCCTTGATGTTGAATATGCCACAGAAGGAAAAATTAAAAAATTCAATTTTTATAAATCAAAACAAATTGAAACTGGTTGTTCCCTGCCAGGGGGATGAATATGTGGTAAGAGAATATCTCGTTTACAAATTATATAATCTTTTTACAGAAAGAAGCTTTAGAGCCAGGCTGGCGCAAGTTGAATTTGAAGATTCTACAGGTCAGAGGAAAAACGAGACCCGCTATTGTATATTACTTGAAGATGAGCTTGCCATGGCGCAACGCAATAAAGCATCTCTTGTAAGCAGAAAACAAATTCTAATGGAAAAAACCAATAGGATGGAGTTCACTAAAATGGCAGTGTTTCAATATATGATTGGTAATACAGACTGGTCTGTTCCCTATCTACAAAATATAAAACTATTGTCTAACGACTCTTCAACGCTTCCGTATACTGTTCCTTACGATTTTGACCATGCAGGAATTGTAAACGCTCCCTATGCAGGAGCTGCACCGGAGTTGGAAATTTCTTCTATACTGGAGAGAATTTATCGTGGCTACTGTAACAGGCTTAACATGGACTTTATAGAAACTTTTGAACTTTTCAATCAAAAGAAGAATGATATATACAACGTCTTCACCAGTTGTCAATTGCTAAATTCTAAATACCAAAAATTTGTTACCAGGTTTCTTGATGATTTCTACAAGACCATTAACAATAACAAATCAATTGAGAATGAATTTCAAAAGCCCTGTAGGGCGACTGTACGTATTGAATTGAAAGGATTGAAAGATTAGAAAAAGACCTGATTATATTTTAATAAAGGCACGTAAAACGATAATAAGTCCTACGTGCCTTTTTTAATTACATCGCTCCAAGTTGGTGCAGAAACTTTTCAGAATTTGCCTTCACATTTGCAGGCGGATTCAGGCTTAAAGCCTTTTTAAAATTTACGATAGCATTTTTCTTGTCGCCTTTGGTAGCATAAGCTTCGCCGAGACTATCCCAGGCATTGGGGCTTTTGGGATGCCTTTGCGTATTGAGCGTCAATGCTTCAATAGCTTTATCATTGTTGCCGGCGCCGAGCATTTGATATCCATAATTATTTAGCTCAACCTCGGTCGCAGTAACAATTGCATCATTCATTATCTTATCTGCTTCTGCTGTCTTTCCCATTTCTTTTAAAATATTCGATTTAGTCGCAAGATTATTAAAGTTGCCATTTTGTGCAATGGCCTGGTCTATCCATATAATAGCCTTGTCAAGATCAACTTTATTTTGTAGTGCATAAGTAGCAGCACTCGAGAAGCCAATGGAGTTAAATCCAATTGCTCCTTTTAATTCTTCAGCAGCATTCGCCATTACGATTTTATCAACGGCAAATTCTATTTTTACCGGGAATTGCTTTTTCTCCCAATCAAGCACCAACTCAGAAGATGTCTTTGTATTATTAATAAAATCATAAGTGAGCATATCTGTTTGGGGTATGGCACGTGTTTGTATCTTGGCCTTTAACTGATCGTGTTTAGGATCATAGAAAAAGCTTCCCCAGGATTTGTAATCTTTAGACAGAATTACTTCGCCCGTGTTATCCTTGTTTATAACAAAAGATAAACCATAAGATCCTGCGGGCACGGTTTGTCCCTCCACGATTGCATCATTTGAGAATTGAATTACTGTATTTTCATTCGCTCCTGCACGCCAAGGAGCTGAGTTGCCGGTGCCAAAAGCCTGAACATTCCAGCCATAAGGAACCAATGCACCCCATATTTCGCGGCCCTTGACAGAAGGTCTTGAATACTTTACGGTTACTGTGGAAATGCCTATTGTTTGTTGAACCATTGCTGCAGGGCTTGGCGTACGTGGTGTTGTAACCTGTGAATAGCCTGTGATTGATATCAAAGCAAATAGCATTACAGCTACCGGACTTTTTGAAAGTAATTTCTGTCTCATACATTTAAGTTTTGATGAATAATTTTGAATATCAAAATACGATTATTCAAAAGGTAATTGCATAAAATATATGCCAACGGTATTATTGGTGGGCGAAAGGCTATGATAAAATTTCAACAGGAAAAAATGCGGCTTCATCAAAACAATCCAAATAACTGGGCGTCTATCTGGTTGATTATAGTTCCAAGGTCTTCTTCGTTTTCTGAAAATTTATTAGTATCCGCATTTATAATAAGGAGTGGTCCTTCGTGGTAGCTATTAATCCATTTATTATAAAACTCGTTAAGCTTTTTTAAGTAATCCAAGCGGATATTTTCCTCGTATTCGCGACCCCGCTTTTGTATCTGGGCTACCAATGTAGGCACTGATGCATTTAAATAAATTAAAAGATCAGGAGGCTTAACCATTGTTTTAAGTGTTTCAAAAAAACTATAATAATTATTGAAGTCTCTTTTTGTCATCAGGCCCATATCATGAAGATTCGGGGCAAAAATATTGGCATCCTCGTAGATAGTCCTGTCTTGTATAACGGTTTCGGTACCACGTTGAATTTCGAGAAGTTGATTGAGTCTGTTGTTTAAAAAATATACCTGGAGATTAAAGCTCCAACGGGGCATATCATCATAAAAGTCATTTAAATAAGGGTTGTGATCTACATCTTCAAATTGAGGGATCCATTTATAATGCTTACTGAGCAATTCGGTCAAAGTAGTTTTGCCGGCCCCAATATTTCCCGCAACTGCAATGTGTTTTGGTTTTTTTGATTTTGCCATTTGCCTTGCCGGATTAGATTTTAAATTTATTAAGGTACCTGATGGGAATCACTCTTTGATTATAGAAGGTATTTGATTAAAAGTAAATCTTAAATGCTGAATCTAAAAATAATTAAGGCCCATTGCGTCTCTGACAATTTGCATAGTTTCTTGCGCACTTACAATTGCTTTTTCAGCTCCCTGCCGCATCACCTGCTGTAAATATTTTTCATCAGCCAAAATTTCATTTACACGTGTCCGTATAGGGGAAATAAATTGAACCATTTGTTCTGCAAGACGTTTTTTCATATCCCCATACCGTATGACGCAATCATTGTATTGTTGTTCGTAATTCAATACTTCTTCTTCGGTACTTACGAGTTTCATTAAGGAAAATAAATTTTGAATATAATCTGGCTTTATGGCATTTTTTTCCTGCGGGCCACTATCTGTTTCCATTTTCATCACCTTTTTTCTTATAGTATCGTCTTCATCTGCCAGGTACAATGTAGCCATCTGATTTTCGCTTTTACTCATTTTTCCTGCGCCATCAAGCGAGGGAACTTTTACAAGAATACTGCTAAAGTTGAAAGCAACTGGTTCGGGGAAAACGTCTTCCAAAGAACTGTTCTTATATCTGTGGTTAAATCGTTTGGCAAAATTTCTTGACATTTCCAGGTGCTGTTCCTGGTCCTTTCCCACGGGAACATAATGAGCCCTATGCAATAGGATATCAGCAGCCTGTAACACCGGATAAGTAAGTAATCCTGCATTTACATTGTTAGGTGAAAGCCTAACTTTTTCTTTGAACGTAGCCGTTTTTTCCAGCTCCCCTTTATAAGCAAGCATATTTAAAAAAAGATACAGTTCACTTGTTTCATGTATATGACTCTGGCAATATAAAGCGACTTTTTCCGGATCCAGGCCGCAGGCAATATTTTCGGCAAGAACTCTGTGAACATTAGCTTTAAGATCTTTAGTATCGGGATGAGTAGTAAGGGAATGTAGGTCAGCAACCA
Organism: Ginsengibacter sp.; assembly: GCA_040002575.1. Lineage (GTDB taxonomy): Bacteria > Bacteroidota > Bacteroidia > Chitinophagales > Chitinophagaceae > Ginsengibacter. The sequence goes on along the minus strand of JBDUEG010000041.1, from coordinate 8,257 downwards.
TGAAATAGCACTCGTAATCATCCTGCATTTTTACATAATTTCTAATGGCCCCGAAATAATTTCCCAGGTGTAGAAAACCGGTAGGTCTTATGCCGCTCATTACAATCTCTTTCTTATTAGCCATAAGGTGGCGAAGATAAAATATTTAATAGTTTTTAATAAAGGCGATTTGGCGTGAGTTTGATAGATTTTATAGAAGCTACGCTTGCGGCTAAAAAGACAAAGCTATTTCGGATTTATCAATGCCAACATCACCTCTCAAACTAAGTTTTATATTTGCTGAATGAAGGTGAATGACGAACTAATTGATAAACTTGCAAATCTTGCCCGCCTTGAGTTTAACGCTGAAGAAAAAGAAGAAATAAAAAACGATCTTCAACAGATGATTGGGTTTATTGATAAACTTAATGAACTTGATACTACCGGTGTTGAACCACTGCGCCACATGAGTGGAAACGTGAACATTTTAAGAGAGGATGAAGTGAGTGGAATGATAAGCAGAGATGAGACTTTCAAAAATGCCCCTAAACATGATGGAGAATTTTTTCAGGTACCTAAAGTAATAAGAAAATGATTTTTGCCCAACCACCATTTGGTGCAAACAATAATAATTAAACAAAATATGAAGTAATGGACGCCCCAATAATCAAACTGGAAAATATCCAAAAAAGTTACATCATGGGGAAACAGGAGCTCCGGGTTTTGAAAGGAATTTCCCTGGAGATTTTCAAAAATGAATACGTTGCTTTAATGGGGCCAAGCGGAAGTGGAAAATCCACTCTTATGAATTTGTTAGGTTGCCTGGATTCCCCCACTTCCGGAAGCTATATTCTCAATGGTAAAGATGTAAGTAAAACAACTGATGATGATCTGGCCGAAGTACGCAACAAAGAAATTGGTTTCGTTTTTCAGCAATTTAATTTATTACCCAGGCTTACTGCCGCGGAAAATGTGGCCTTGCCCCTCATTTATAATGGCTCCAAAAAGAAAGTTAGGAACGAGCATTCTTTAGAAATGTTGAACAGGGTTGGCCTGTCGGAGAGAAGTCATCATAAGCCTAATGAATTGTCAGGAGGACAAAACCAGCGTGTGGCGATAGCCAGGGCACTGGTAAATAATCCATCTATCATCCTGGCAGATGAACCTACTGGAAATCTTGATTCCAAGACTTCTGTTGAAATCATGAAAATTTTTGACAAGATCCAGGCGGAAGGGAATACTGTAATACTGGTAACCCATGAAGAAGATATTGCCCGTTACGCACATAGAATTATAAGATTAAAAGATGGATTGATAGAAAGTGACACGCTTCAAAAGGAGCCAATGGTCATTGGTTAATATACTACCAAGATTAGATACTATCCAACTTCTCAACTAATTCCTAACCTTGCACTTTCTGTGAGTTTGCCTAAATAGAACTGAACTATATGTCTCAAAAAATTTATACCAAAACCGGCGATGCCGGCGTCACCAGCCTGATTGGAGGAACGAAAGTATTAAAAAGTGACCTGCGAATTGAGGCTTACGGCACCATTGATGAGCTCAATTCATTTATTGGTTTTGTAAGTGATCATTGTAGCCTGCCTCATTCAAAACATGTTTTAAAAGAAATTCAGGATCGCTTGTTTACTATAGGTTCTTCTTTGGCCTGCGATCCAAATAAAGAAGTGAAACTTCATATTCCCGATCTTCATGAAAGTGACGTTGTCTTACTTGAAAATGAAATGGATGAAATGAATAAGGAACTGCCGGAGATGAAACATTTCATTTTACCCGGAGGTCATCCTTCTGTTTCAGCTGCACATATTGCCCGCTGCGTTTGTCGTCGTGCAGAAAGATCTTGTATTAGGTTGAAAAGTCATGATGCTGCTGTTCAGCCGCTAATTATAAAATACCTGAATCGGCTTAGTGATTATTTGTTTGTGCTTGGAAGATTTTTTTCTTATAGCCTAAATGTCGCCGAGGTAATTTGGAATCCCAGATTATGATATTTTACAGCCAAAGAAAATCTATTAAAGAATTGGGGGAAATTTGATTATTTAACCACCTGGAACTTGCCTGCTTCTGCGATAGTGCCCTGCTTATCTTTAAGCTGGAATATGTAGACACCGCGATAAAAATCTGTCAGAGGGACAATTATCTTTTTATCAGCAATCTTGATATCGGCAACTTTTTTACCGATAAAATTATAAATCTCCAGGGAATAAGAAGGATCGTAGCTTTTTAAAAATTCGAAATTAATAAAGCTCACTGCGGGGTTTGGGTACAACTTAACATTCTTTACCACAAATCCAGTAGGTAGAGACGACTTAAGCTGGCCATTACTGCTGAAAAGAAATCCGCCAATAAAAAGAAGTATGTAGAAAACTTTTTTCAATAGATCTAAATTATAAACTTATTTTAAAATTACATCTTTTACTCCTATAATCAAATGCCTTAGCAAAATATAACAGACCTACACCGAGTAATAAATTATTAACGCAACGGCTATCAGTTAATTGCCCAACTAGAAAAAATAAAGAGAAAATTGCCGCTACGTTTGGTAACACTTAGTTGAGCGATTCAAGAATATTTTCTATGGCAGAATAATCTGGTTCGTTACCTGCGTTCTCCAATACTTCTGCGTACCGTACCACTCCGTTTCCATCAATTACAAAAGCGCTTCTTTTACTTACACCCAACATATCCAGTGAAAAGGTCTCATACAGACTACCATATTCAGCTGAAACCACTTTATTGAAATCACTAAGGAGGGGAAAATTAAGCTGCTGGTCTTCTTTAAATCTTGCAAGGGTTTGGGGTGAATCTACTGAAATTGCAAGAACTTTTGCCTTGCTATTGTTATAAATACCAATATTATCACGCACATTGCAAAGCTCTTTTGTACAAACTCCGGTAAAAGCAAGAGGGAAAAATAAAAGAACCACATTCTTACCTTTATAGTCGCTCAGCGATATTTTTTCTTTTTCAGAACTATACAGGCTAAATTCAGGAGCAAGTGACCCAACTTCTATTTTCATTTTTCGGATTATTTAAAAAAATTAACCAAAGGGAACTATTTACCATACTTCGTAGGCCAGTAATTCATTCTCCATTTTTATGCGTTTCCCTTCCTTAATTATAAATACAAAAGCTAATGCGGTAACTGTTGCAAGAGTCATAAAATACAATGCACTTTTAGCCTTTCGTTTAACATTTTTTTTAGCCATGAGGTAAGCTTTTCATTCTTAAGTTCAAAATGTAAATTAATTAAAATCGTCCTATTTAAACTAAGAGTACATAATAATTTAGTTTCAATTTACCATTTAAAAAAGCTCACGATTAGCTGTTAGCTGAGGCTCGTTTGCATTACTGGTTAAATATATTTACCGGTAGAATAATCTCCCAACGACTATTACCGCTGTTGCCAAATAAATCATCGTTGAGTAAATAAGTATATCGAAAACCAATTGACACATTCGCCTGGTTCCACCATTTTGTATCAAAATTTACCTCTGCGCCGGTTGAATTAAAATTTGCTTTATAAGAATTCCCATTTGTAAAAAAATCTTTTACATGAGTGAAGTCATAAAATAAATTAAGTCTTACTCTTAATAGATAGAATATGCTTCCAAAGCCTGCATCGGGATACAAAAGAGGCAAGTGATAATTTATACCCCACTTGTACATTTTAAAGAAGTTGGCTGCTTCATATCCCCGCGAAAAAGGAAAGCCACTCGAAAAATTTATTTGCCTTGAAGAGTCTTTAGTAAGGAAGGCCGCGTTAAATACAATACTGTGTGTATTTAAAAATCCAGGCAGATAAATATTACCATCAGCAAGAAACTGGTTGCCATCGTAGTGAGTTAATGCAGATTTAAAAGAAAGTTTAATTGATTGGGCAAAATGAGGAAATATCTGCTGTTTGGCTTTTTGAACCTGGTTGCTGAATGATAAAAAACTGTTGATATAACTATAGGAGATGTTCCCTAGCGTGTCTTTATATAATCCTTTATAAAAGCTTTCATTATAGACATATTGGGTGCCAAAACTTAAAAATGTAAATGTTCGGCCCTTGCTGAAGTTTAATGGAATAGTGAATCCCGCGTATGGTTCCAGTTCATTAAAATAAATTCTTTTTCGGGCAGTATTAAATGTTCGCCGGTCAATGGTGTAATTAATCCCCGCTGATAAGAAAGGAAATAAGGCTCCATAAGTTGCCTGGAAACCTGTTCTTTTAAATTGCTCTGCCCTGTCGTAAGTAAATGAAAGCTGCGATTGCATTGTGTTTAAAACATTTTCACCTAAGAGCGTTAACGTATATTCAGGATCGTCAATGGTTGGTTCAATACTATGAAAATTAAATAGCTTGAATGTCTTCGGATATTTACTGATAACAAAAGAATTGTTTGTTACGCTGTTAAGTAAATTGGAACTTACGTTATCCAGTGCTTTAATACCAAACTCCGAAACCCCTTCACCCATTGTTAGCGGATCTAATTCGTTAAATGCAATATTCCCTTTCGAAATCAAAATAATCTTATAACCCGATGCAGTAAAAGTCGCCCACGCAATTGACGAATCATTTACGGCAGGCTGGTATTTCCCCAGGCCAGCGGTGCATTCGCAAGTAAGCTTCCATAATTTTTTATCTGAGAAAGTGTAAGCGAAAAGCTCGTCGTTTTTTTGAAACGAACTTGTGAAATAAACAGTATCATTTAAAATGCATGGAAATCCCATTACACGATATGAAAAAGGCGTAAGATAGTTTGTACTGCCAGTCGTTTCATCGATTTCCGCTAATGACATGCGGCCTAAAGTATCACGTACCGCGGAGATCACCATATTGTTGCTCAGAAACTTTGGATAGGTGTAAAATAGCTGATTAGGGTTAGGAATTTTATAAATCAATTCTCCATTAGCTGCATCCAGGATATGCAGAGCCGCTTTCCCATCCGCTGATTGTTCTACAGCAATAATTCTTTTGCCGTCGTCGCTTATGTCTGGAGAAAAATATTTTGTGTGATTGGTTAAATTTCGCTGTTTGCCGTTCTTAATATTCAGCACTCTAAGATCACTAAAATCAACGTTGCCCCATCTTACATCAGGCCGGTATGCAGCATAAACTATCTTTTCGCTTTTAAGGCTGAAATAATTATCTAGTGAATAATCCCTCACCCTTAATTTTTTTTCTCCATTTGCGCTCCTGATAATGAATTCCGGGATTTGCTTATATCCGCTCTTAACGTAAACAATTGTATTTTTTCTGAAGGCAGGATATTCCTCATCTACATATGTATGCTTATCTGCTTTTTTCTTTTGTTCATCAAATTCTTTTTCGAAAAAGTTGAATGCTTCTCTTCTGAAACTAACATAGTTGATACCTGAATATTTTTTTACAGCCCTTTGGAATGGATAAAACAATCCCTTAAAAGAGGCAGCATCATGGGTTACAAGTTCCCAAAATTGATCACCATATTTTTCCCGGCCGTAAGCCACAAGCAAGTATCCGAGATCATAGTGGTTCGGAACGAAATCTTTAAAAGACCCGTTTCTTAGCTTCATCCAGCTATAATGTTTATTTTCTTTCCAAAGAGAACGGTAGCCATTATAAAAAGAGGGAAGCCTGCCTCGCCCCTGCCTGCTTACATTCGTTTCATTATATACAGCATCACCTTCAAAGAACCAGTTAGGTATTGCGGCATTATTAGCAAGAGCCTGACCTTCCTCCCCAAATAAAGAACGTGCTAATCGGGATAACCCAATATTGAAATTATTAAATTGCTCTACATGCCGGTATTCATGAATTGAAAGTTGTTCCGGCCAGGGAAGACTTCCAAGTTCAAAACTATTTTGAGCTGGGTTTAGGTAGAACTCGCTTCTATATGGCCCCAGGCTTACATAAGCATTCGATATCGTGGTTCGGTTTTGAAGAACAATGCTTATTTTTTTTGACTTATTTCCAATCGTTTTTTGAGTAGGGCCTTTTATGTATTCTATTACATTCGCGATTTTCATTGCGGCTGAATCCAGCCTTTGCGGAAAAATTATTTTAGAAGCCGGGCTATTTATTTGCTTCCATTTTGTTGATGGAGGATTACCTCCGAATATTTGAGAAAAACAAGAGCCATGCGCCCACAGCATGCAAATGAATAAAAAGATCTTGTGGATAGTATTCATATTTACTCTATTGCCTGAAGTTATGATTTTGAAAAGAACATTTGCCCCAAAGGCGCCCTGGTTGTACGATAATATCCCTTTCGCTTTTCCGTTCTATCTTGTGATAGTATTTTATTGCAATTTATTCCTTTGCAAGAAGAAGTTAATACATAGCAAATGGCACACACTAAAAATATTTTACTTACTGTAGTCTGCTTTTTTTTATTGTTTACTTCTTGCAAGAAATCCGGCGACCTTGTAAACAACCCACTTCTGGAGCAATATTTCGAAACCAATATTCTTAACCGCGATTTTACAGTAAGCCTTGCAACCGATAACAATACTGACCTCACCCCAAACTATATCGGTTATATTTTTGTTCTTCTTAAGACTGATTTTTACCACGGCCCCTTGAAAGCTACCATCGGCAATACTGTTTATATGGGCACGTGGAGCAGTAATGAAGATTACAGTAAACTTGATATTAGCTTATCAGCTCCACCTGCGGAATTTACTTTCCTAAGCAGGGCCTGGAAGTTCACAAGTAAAAGCTTTCCTACCATGAAGCTTTCACCATGGGGAAGTACAGAAGCGCTTGTCTTACATATGTACCGGCAGTAATTATCCTTGTACATTTAAGTTTCTTATGGCTTGGAGTATGGCGCAACTGAAAAATTGACGCTTCTAAACAGCCTATCTTTAGATAAAAACCGATGAAAATAGTCGATATCATTAAGTGTCTGGAGACCCTTGCTTCATTGCACTTGCAGGAAGATTATGATAATGCCGGCCTCCTAATCGGAGACAATAAGAATGAATGTACCGGTATTATTATAGCACTTGATGTAACTGAAAAAGTTGTCCAGGAAGCGGTAGAAAAAAAATGCAATCTTGTAATAGCTCACCATCCTATTATTTTCAGAGGATTAAAAAAGTTGAATGGATCTAATTATGTGGAGCGTACCGTCATTTCTGCGATTAAGAATAATATTGCTGTGTATGCGATTCATACCAACCTCGATAATGTGATTTATGGTGTAAACAAAAGAATCGCTGAGAAGTTACAACTTCAAAATTTACAGGTTCTCTTACCTAAAGAAAAAATCCTTAAAAAACTGGTAACTTTTTCACCAAATGATAATGCATCGAAAGTAAGAGATGCATTATTTACCGTAGGAGGGAGATTGGGAAAATATAGCGAATGCAGTTTCAATGTTCAGGGAATAGGGACATTCAAAGCAGGGGAAGGCGCAGAACCTTATGTGGGTGAAATTGGGAAAAGGTATGAGGAAAATGAAACAAGGATAGAAGTAATCTTTCCTGCCGGTTCTCAAGAGGAAATCGTCCAGGCATTGAAGGCTGTTCACCCTTATGAAGAGGTGGCTTACGATATTTTTCAATTAGACAATGCAACAAACGATTTTGGAAGTGGCTTAACAGGTGAATTAAAAGAAGCACTTTCTGAAGATGAGCTTTTGTCAGAACTCAAAAGAACATTTAACTTACAGGTTATCCGGCATTCACCTTACCTTAATAAAAGGGTGTCAAAGGTAGCAATATGCGGAGGTGCAGGAAGTTTTCTAATACCCCTTGCTAAAGCTTCAGGTTCACAAGTTTTTATAACTTCCGATATTAAGTACCACGAATTTTTTGAGGCTGATTCCAAAATTCTTATTGCCGACATTGGCCATTACGAAAGTGAGCAATTTACTATCGACCTTTTAGCTGATATTTTGAAGGAAAAGTTTCCTAACTTTGCCGTCCTAAAAACGGAAACTAATACCAATCCTGTTAATTATAACACCTGACAGGATTTGTCGAGATTGAAAACATAAAAATTATATATGTCACAAGTAAAGGATTATTCTGTAGAAGAAAAGCTGTCGTCTATTGTAAAACTGCAAAAGGTAGACAGTAAGCTCGATGGCATCCAGATTTTAAAAGGTGAATTACCAATCGAAGTAAGCGACCTCGAAGATGAGATTGAAGGCTTGCATGCACGCCAGAATCGAATCGAGGAAGAAATAAATGGTATGCAGCAGTTTATTGAAGATAAAAAAACACTCATTAAAGATGCGCAGGAGCTTATAAAAAAATACGAAAAGCAAAGTGATAATGT
>JBDUEG010000040.1:0-16108 GCA_040002575.1 Ginsengibacter sp. | reverse complement strand
GCTTTCATCTTTTTGTCTTTCCATTTGAAGGCAGGTTGGTTCATGAAGCAATGGCTGCGATCTTAGCTTATCGAATCAGCCGCATTACACCAATTACTTTTTCATTGGCAATGAACGATTATGGATTTGAATTATTGAGCGACCAACCCATACCGTTAGATGATACCAATGCGTATGAACTTTTTTCTCCCGAAAACTTATTGGCAGATATTCAACGAAGTTTAAACAGTGTTGAAATGGCAAAGAGAAAATTTCGTGATATTGCTGTTATCGGAGGGCTAATATTCCAGGGCTTTCCGGGTGAGCAAAAAAAGGCAAGACATTTACAATCATCTGCCTCGCTTCTTTTCAATGTTTTTTCAGAATATGAACCTGCAAATTTATTGCTAAGGCAGTCATACAATGAGGTGATGGAGCAGCAGATGGAAGAAGCACGCCTCCGGAGTATGCTGGAGCGAATCCAGGAAAGTAAGATAGTTATTACGTTTCCTAACCGGCTTACTCCATTTTGTTTCCCCATAAAAGTTGACAGCATGAGAGAGAATCTTACTTCAGAAAAGCTGGAAGACAGGGTAAAGAAGATGCAAATGCAATTGGAGAAATAAGGCCTCCCTGCCCTCCAGGGGAAGGTTCTAAAAAAAATATTCCTAGCCGTTAATCATGTAATTAGTGTTTATAATTCGTGTATAGAAAATTATCTTCGCTCTAAAAATTTGTTTTCACCTCAGAAATTTATTCTTCAAAATCAAACCCTTTGGCTTTCTCCTGCCCGCTGTATCTTCTGGGAAGAAGAAAAGGCGTTAATTCTTTCTGACCTGCACTTTGGTAAATCCGGGCATTTTAGAAAATCAGGAATTGGTATACCACAGAATATTTATAAAGAAGATCTTCAACGGCTGTTTAGCCAGATCCAGTTTTTTAAACCCGGCACGTTGCTTATCGCAGGCGATATGTTTCACAGTCACGCAAATAAAGAAATTGATTTTTTTTTAAAATGGAGAAATGATATGCCGGATCTATGCATTCGCCTGATCAAAGGCAATCATGATGTATTGTCAAATAAGTTTTATGAACAAGCGGATATCCAGGTCGCAAAACAAAAATATTCAATAAATGAATTTTGCTTTACACATGACATTGCTGCTGTGTGTGAAGATGGAGAAAATAAAATGTTTACTTTTTCCGGGCATATACACCCGGGTATAGCAGTAAGAGGTAGTGGTAAACAATCTTTTAAACTGCCATGTTTTTATTTTACAAAAGACTACGCGGTATTGCCGGCTTTCAGCATGTTTACAGGATTGTATAAAGTTGTTCCTAAAAAATCTGATACGGTTTTTGCTCTTGTTGAAAACAAAGTAATTAAGATGCAGTAAATCAGAAATCGGAAATGCTGTATTGGCGGTAAGTGAAGTAGAATGTTCATTGCCTCATTTCATCTGGCGTTCTTTTTATGAAGCCTTAAGTAGTCAACGTAATAAATAATTTTTAAAGTAAGCTCATTCGAATGTGGGTTATGAAAAATGGTAGTAAAATTCTTTGTATAGGTTCTGTTTACCATGCCATCAATATCAACATCAGATCCAAGAGCATTTTTCCATGATAAAATAATCCTGCTTCCTGATAAAAAATTCCATGTATAAAACATATCGACATTGAACGTGTTGAAATTTTCGTCATGCCCGTTTTCAAATGGCCTGTCTTTCCAGTATCCATCATCCAATACATCATAGAAGTTTGAATAATTTACCATACTCCAATAATGCCTCATTCTTATTGTAAGATCCATCAATGGGTTGAAATTATATGTTGCTCCCAGAACTGAATAATCCGTCTTTACTTTTCTGGTTCCAACAATTGGCTCGCCGGTACTTGCATCACGATAAGCATATCCCCAATTCATTTTATCGGTTTCTGCGTGCACTTCCGTGTTCATTTGAAACTTATCACTAAACCTATACCTGAAGCCTAAAGTGCCACTATAGTAAGGGTCTTTTGGAAGAGGGCTTTCCGCGAATCCCAGATCATAGTTCACAAATACTTTTTTGCGGGAGTCAGTACTTCCTGCTATGTCGAAATAATACACAGGTGATCTTTTCAAAAACTTCCCTTGCGTCCGCAATTCAAAGTAATCATTGGACCAATAAGGCTGCATTTGAAAAAGGGCTGTGATATCCCAAAAGTTTTTCAGCAGAAAGAATGCACTGGAATTCGTTACGAAATTTTCCCATTTAAATGGATTATATAAATACAGATTAATAAAACCAAGATCGTATCGCTGATTCAGAAAATGTTTTGTAGGCTTAAAATTTATATAGCTTAATGTAGTACCAAAATTGAATTGATTATTATTTCTTAGAAAGCCAAGATCATTAGGATCATAGGTATCTGAAATGACAGCAGCGTTAACGTTGTACTGAAATTTTCCACTAACTTTTCTAAACCTGATATCAGATTTATAGCCATCATACTTTCCCTGGTTCCCCCATATGTTGCTGTATAATCCATCAATAAAAAACTGGTGCAGATTTTTTTTATCATACAAGGAAATATCAAGCGCCGCAACATTAGCATTTCGGCTATTGCCTTTTCGCAGTACATTGGTATTGGTAAAAGTTATAGACGAACGATGCTTTAATGCCTGGTCCAGTACAATTATGTTATAGTTGGTTAGTGGTTCGGTTAATATGCGAAATATTGAATCCTTTGTATCGTCGCGTATCTCTGCATACATAGGCACAGTTAAAGAATTTAATATACCTATCCCAAGATTGTGCTTCGTTCTTCCTGAAAATTTAGTTGCATTGTAAAGCCTGGTTATGCCGGGATTTTTGATGATTGTGTAATCGGGGGAAGCAGTTGCTAATTGCAGGACGCCATAAGAACCCGACGGCGTATTACCAATTCTTCTTGAATAAAAGATGCCTGCTTTATTAAATAGCTCAGTGCCTTCAGTAAAAAAAGGCCTGTAATCAGTGAATTTAATATCAAATGGTGAAAGGTTTAAAACAAGGTTATCTGATTGTACCTGTGCAAAATCGGGTATCAAAGTCGCATCCAAAGTAAAACTTTCATTGATGCCATACTTTACATCCATGCCGCCGCTCTTAGAATATTCGGTTATTTTATTTGCCCCTACCGGTGAAACTTTTACCCCTCCGGACAGATATGGTAAAAACGATAGACGCAAAGGAGGCGTAATATTTTGCAGGCCATTCCATTCTCCCCATTTATTAATAATTCCATTTACCGCGGGGTCGTCAGGCGACCAGGTTGAAGTTTCATTAGTCTTCCTGCTAAAGCTGGTAAATTGAATTCCCCATGTCTGAAAGGAATTTTTGGAAAACCTGATTGCGCTAAATGGAATTTTCATTTCCGCAACCCAACCGTCTCTTTTCAAGCTTATCTTACTTTCCCAAACTGCGTCCCAGGTGTTATCAGTCGTTGTGGAAATCTTTGCATCTCCCTGTACACCCGCAGCAGTTACCTGGAATAAAAACCCGTTTTGATTATCGTGATAGGTATCCAGCCCAACACTGAATACATCAACATCCTGAAAATCTACATTATCTCTTGCTGTTAATTGTTTTCGCACATCGGAAGGGTCTGTATGCATATAGGCCAAGACGTAAAGTGCAGAATTATCATAAGTGATTTTGACGAAAGTTGTTAATTGTGGCTTCTCTCCAAACACCGGGGTGGAAGTTACAAAATCAGTGACGGGCGTGATTTCCTTCCAGGCATTATCATTTACCTCTCCATCAATTTTGATTGAATTGCTTATTTTAATTGCCTCTATTCTTTTACCCTGCGAACTTGAAGAATAAAATAATAATAGCAATGATGCAGATAGCAGTAGTTTATACATACAGTTAGGAAACAAGCCTGCGGTCAAATTAGCCTGTTGATTATAGTCACATCAGGATATCAAAAATAGAGTAAAATAAGAAAATTGAATAAGGTAGTAATACTATATATTCATAGAGTAATAATACTATATCTGCAAAAGAAAATCCATCATCCTAATGCCTTGCAGATCTTCTTTCCATCTCCTTTTTTATTAATGAAAGTTCGCGGCCGGTTTGGCCACTTACAGAGGAGTTTTCCTGCGCCCGCCTCATCAGGTAGGGTATTACATCGTTAATCGGTCCGAAGGGCAGATACTTACTTACAAAACAGCCAGCTTTGGCAAGATTGAATGTGATGTTGTCACTCATGCCATATAGCTGGGAAAAATGAATATGCGGATGATTAAGAGACAGTTGCTTTTTTTCCATGATTTCTACCGCATATAAATTGCTGGATTCATTGTGCGTTGCAACGATGACATACAAGTCATTTAATCTTTCTATGCAAAAAGTGAGTGCGGCGTTATAATCATCGTCCGTTTTCTGCTTATCACTTTGTATGGGAGATAAGTATTTTAACTCGGATGCACGTTTGCGCTCCTTTTCCATATAGGCTCCTCTCACAAGTTTAAAGGCTGCTATAAAGTGGTTGCTGACAGATGCATCAAAGCTGTTTTTTAAAAACCGGAGCCGGTCATGGCGATATAATTGGATGGTATTGTAAACTATTGCTTTTTGCACATTAAACTTCTTCATCATTTTTACGGTAAGCGCATCTACCGGATTTTGAATCCACGTTTCTTCAGCATCAATTAAAACACCGGTATTGCTAAGCCTTGCGGCTTCGCAAATTTTTTCCAGTCTGGACTCAACTTTTTCCCACTCCGACTTTTCTTCTTTAGTTATACTGCCTGTGGCAACAATACCGTTTATTGTATCATTATAGTTTGCCGCTGCATCTAACTTTTGTAACAATTCAAACCTTGCAAAGGCCGTAAGCTTCACGCTTATAAAAGGAATGTTTGGTTGAGAAGCTGCATATTCAATTACCTTAATAAAGTTATCAGCGGCCCGCTCAAAATTTTCTTCGCCTTCTTTTCCTTCAACACCATAGTCGAGGATTACTTTTACATTGAATTGACTCAGTTTGTCAACAACCTTTGATGTTTCGGCAAGCGTTTCACCGCCAACGAATTGACTAAAGATGGTTTTTCTTATGATGCCTTTTACGGGTAGCCCGGTTTTGATGATCCACGGAGTTAATTTAGTGCCAAGCTTTACCAGCCAGTCTATCGCCATTGATTCAAAAAGAAACTTTGCTTTCTTAAGCTCTTTATCAGATTTGTATTCAAAAGCCGCGGCAGTATTCTCAAAGGAAATGTTCATATAATTGCCCCGAAATTCACACTTCAAAAACTAACTGCCAAATTTAAGTAGCTGGCCAGGAATCGAAAGCAGGCAAAGCCTACAGTAGGTGAAAACTTAATTGCTCATAACCTGCCACCATGATTCATTGCTGCATTATGTATTAACTTTGCGGCAAAAAAAGGATGAAAAGTTTTTTAGCAATCATTTTTTTAGCGGCAGTATTATTAGGAGCCTGGTGGCTTTTTTTTAAAACGGAAAAAACGACTTCAGATCCAAAACAGGAATCTATTAAACTCGGGAAACATACTTCTGAGTTTAATCAAAGCATTACTGCCGCTATAGACAATTATATTTTAATGAAAGATGCATTTGTTGATGCCGATACTTTTAAGGTTAAAAGCGGAGGGCAAAATTTTATGGTTTCTGTTGATAGTATTAAACTCGGAGATCTTGAAAAAGAAGACCCCCAGGTACTGATGGCCGCCCGCCAGGAGATAAGTGACATTAAAGCAAATGCACAAGCGATGCTACTTGAAAGTGATATTACAGAAATGCGGCAGGATTTTAGAATGATCTCAGAAAATTTATATCCATTTTTAAAAACGATAGGCTATGAAGGACAAAAATTATATTGGCAAAATTGCCCTATGGCTTTCGGAGAAGACAAAGAAGGAAACTGGCTTAGCACAACTAAGGAAATTATAAATCCATATCTCGGTAAAAATCATCCTGAATACAAATCGTCCATGCTGAATTGTGGAGAAATAAAGGACACGCTTAAGTAAGCGTTTATAATTGTACCCCGTGAAAAAATTATTATCTGCTGCTTTTCTTTTAGTTCCATTTATCGTTTGTTCACAAAAAAAATTTACGCTAAGCGGCTATGTAAAAGATTCACTTTCCGGTGAAACACTTATAGGTTCTACTATTTCGGTAACGGATTTGTCAAAAGGAATCACTTCCAATTCATACGGTTTTTTCTCAATCTCACTCAATACGGGCAGTTACACTTTTGTTTGCTCAAATGTTGGATACCTCACTCAGATTAAAAAAATCGATCTCACCAGCGATGTGCAATTTAATTTTGAAATGTCTCCAAAGATTACTACGGAGCAGGCTGTTATTATTTCCTCCAAAAAAAGAGATGCCAATGTTAAGAATGCCCAGATGGGCAAAATAGATCTTTCCATTAACCAGGTAAAATCTATCCCTGCTTTTCTTGGTGAAGTGGATGTTCTTAAAACCATTCAGCTTTTGCCCGGCGTGCAAAGCGCAGGTGAGGGCAGTTCAGGGTTATACGTAAGAGGTGGCGGCCCTGATCAAAATTTAATTTTACTTGACGATGCGGTTGTTTATAACACGGGTCATCTGTTTGGATTCTTTTCGATATTTAACGGGGACGCTATAAAAAATACTTCGTTGATCAAAGGCGGGATGCCGGCTCAATACGGCGGCCGCTTGTCAAGTGTGCTGGATATAGCTATGAAAGAAGGGAACGACAAAAATTTCCAGGTAGAAGGTGGTATCGGGTTGATAGCGTCCCGTCTTTCAATACAAGGACCCGTGAAGAAAAACAAAGCCTCTTTCATTGTTTCTGCAAGAAGAACATATGTTGACGCACTTGCAAAACCTTTTATAAAAAAGACAAATTCTTTCAGCGGATCCGGCTATTATTTTTATGACCTTAATGCCAAGATCAATTATAAGTTTTCGGAAAAAGACCGCATATACCTGAGCGGTTATTTTGGTAAGGACAAATTTGATTTTGTAAACGGCAAGCAATCTTTAAGCGTTCATATTCCCTGGGGCAACTCCACCGGAACCTTTAGATGGAACCATGTATTCAACAACCGTTTGTTTTCGAATACTACGGTAGTTTATAACGACTACAATTTTAACTTCGGTGCCAACCAAAATAATTTCGAGATAAATTTGAAGTCAGGAATCAAGGACTGGAATGTAAAGCAGGATTTTGATCTGTATCCTTTTACAAATCATAAAGTAAAATTCGGTGCGCTTTATACTTACCATACTTTCACTCCCTCGGTTCTTACCGGAAAGCAGGATAGCGTTGAATTCAAGCCGAACAATGCTCAACAAAAATATTCTCATGAAGCTGCAGTCTATGTCCAGGATGACTGGGATGTAAGTGATAAAATAAAAATAAATGCGGGTATTCGTGAAAGCGCTTTTCAACAGATAGGTAAATACAAAATTTATACAACTGACGCGAACGGTAACAGGCTTGACAGTACTGTTTATAAAAAAGGGGAGCCAGTAAAAACATATTTCGGTTTTGAGCCCCGGTTTACTATCCGTTATGCGCTCGATGACGCTACTTCAATAAAGGCTGCGGTCACAAGAAACGCTCAATACATTCACCTGGTAAGCAATGCAGGCACTACATTACCAACAGATATCTGGGTGCCTAGTACTATTAAAGTTAAGCCCCAAATAAGCTGGCTTTATGCATTGGGATTTTTTAAAAACCTGGATGATAACACTTACGAAACTTCCGTAGAAGTTTATTATAAAGACCTGCAAAACCAGATAGAATACGAGGACGGTTATACTCCCGCAACGCTTGAGGACACAGAAAACTTTTTCACTTTCGGCAGGGGAAAAAGTTATGGTACGGAACTCTTCATTAATAAGACCAAAGGCAGGTTAACAGGGTGGTTAGGTTATACACTTAGCTGGACTTTTAGGAAATTTTCCGGATTGAATTTTGGTGAGCAATACCCTGCAAAATATGACCGGCGCCATGATATTTCTTTGGTAGGCATTTATGAATTAAGTCCTAAATGGAAATTATCAGGAACGTTTGTTTTCGGCTCTGGAAATGCTGCCACTTTACCTCAGCGTTTTTATATTTATAGCGGTGTACTAACGCAGCAGTATAGCCGAATTAACGAATATAGGTTACCTTCTTATCACCGGCTAGATTTTGCAGCAACATATAGTCCTAAAAAACATCCGGAGAGAAAATTAAAAAGTGAATGGGTGTTTAGTGTTTATAATATTTACAGCAGGAAGAATCCATATTTTATTTACTTCGACCAGGATGGCAATCCTTATAACGGCACTTTAAAAGTTCAGGCGAAGCAAGTTTCTTTGTTTCCAATAATTCCTTCTATAACGTGGAATTTTAAATTTTAAAATTGCTTAAAAAAGTCAACCTCTCGCTATTCTGTTTATTTTACTTGGGCGCCGGCATCAATCATTTTTGGCATCCTGCAAATTACTTGGCGATCATTCCGCCATATTTTCCTTACAAGGAAGTGATTAACTATGCAAGCGGTATCTTAGAAATTTGTTGTGCTGTACTGATGGCATTTTCTTCAACAAGAAAGATAGCAATGTATCTGACTATTATTTTATTGATGGCTTTTATTCCTGCGCATATTTATTTAATACAATTAAAGGGATGTGCTTCTGCTAAGTTTTGTTTTCCTGAATGGGTCGCATGGATAAGACTTTTTCCGTTCCAGTTTCTATTAATTTGGTGGGCATACAAAACCGGTAATAGAAAATAGATTTAAACTCTAACACTTTTAGAAAGTTAAAAATGAAATGCAATGTTGCTTGTGGTACTATTGCCCCTCTTCTTTGAAGAGAGGTTGCCCAAAGGACTTCTACGCTGGGTTGAGGCTTCAATCTTCCTTGTGAACAAAAACAACACTGCCGCTTTTTTCAGTGTCAGAAGTTATTCTCACTTCATATCTTTTGTCTCCATCTGTTACTATCATCAATGCAGTATTGGGAGGTATAGTACCTAAATTCTCTGCATACATTGTAACAACATTTTCGCCTGTATCATCATCCATGTTAAGTTTAAGAGAGATAGGCTTATCGGTTAACCTTTGGTGAGATAAAACTATTTTTCCGTTATAAAAAACAGAAATAGAATCTCCATCAATTTCTCCGTTGTCGTAGAAATCAATTTTAAAAGTTTCATGAGCAATAGGAATTGTTTTTATTATATCCTTCCTTCGTAGCTTAAAACCTGGAATAGGATTCGTTGAAATGGAAGCCTTCGCAATCTCTGGCTTCATTACAATTGCGTCTTTTATTGGAGCAACATTCTTTCCTGGAACTTTCTTTTCAATTTTTGGTTTTAGTGCTAATGGCGCCTTTGGTCGTGAATCATTTTTCCTGGTAATTGCCACCTGGTTTTTTGGAACGATTTTTTTCTCAGTTCTTTTCGCAGCGGAAGCAATACCCATAGGCAATTTTTTTATAATCCTTCGGGAAAGCAGTGTAGTTCCATAACCGCAATTTCCGGATTGATTGGGAGCGGGTATCCATGTGCCTTTCAACGTTTCGACATCCGAACTGTCCTGCACATAATGCAGCTTGTGTGTTTGAAAACAATTTTGGAAGTCTGGTGGTGTATTGAATTTAGTTCTTTCAATTTCTGTGACCGTTATTTCGTTTCTGACCTTATTGAGAGTACCGGATAATTTACAAATGGTATAATATCTTTTTGCCCCTTGCCGGAAATAAGTATAAGAATATCCTGAGACGTCGGAACCATGAGTTTGCAGTTCTAAAACATAGTCAATATCATTGCCACCCATTCCCGAAAAGCCATAGCTGGCTTCATTAAAACCACCTTTCCATTGCCCATTGAAATTTTGAGCGCTGGTTACAGAGAAAAACAATAAGAAAAATAGGAAGTAAAATATTTTCATTTCAATAAATAAGTTTTAAATCATTAACCGGTACCCAAAAAGTGCTTATAGCATTTGGTATCAGAATTATCCATACAAATTTATATGTAATTAAAAGTTTATCATTCAATTGAATCCCTTGTTTGTCTAAGACTTCGTTAAATTTGCATCCAATTTTTTTTAATAAAACTTATTTATGTGAATGGATTAATGGATATCACTTTTCCTGATGGCGCTGTGAGGCAATACGATAAAGGACTGACTGCACTTGATATTGCAAAAAAAATAAGCGAAGGGCTTGCCAGGAAGATTTTAGCGGCAGAAATTAATGGTGAAGTATGGGATCTCTCACGTCCTATAAATGATGATGCTGCCATTAAGTTTCTCACATGGGATGATGAAAAAACAAAGTCAGTTTTCTGGCATTCTTCGGCGCATCTTATGGCAGAGGCAGTCGAAGATTCCTTTCCCGGTGTAAAATTTTGGGTCGGGCCACCTATAGAGAAAGGATTTTATTATGATATGGATTTAGGTGATAAGCAAATCTCGGAGCAAGACATTGAGAAGTTGGAAAGCAAGATGAAAGAGCTGGCTAAGCAAAACAATCTATTTGTAAGAAAAGAAATTTCAAAAGCCGATGCGGTAAAATATTTTGAAGATAAGGGCGATGAATACAAGCTCGATTTATTGAATGGTCTTGAGGATGGTAACATTACTTTCTATACCCAGGGCAATTTTACTGATCTGTGTCGGGGGCCACACCTGCCATCAACAGGTGTCATCAAAGGAATAAAACTTACCAATATTGCAGGCGCATATTATAAAGGGGATGAGAAAAATAAAATGCTTACCCGCATTTACGGAATTTCATTCCCTAACCAAAAAGAGCTGGACGAGTATCTTGTGTTTTTGGAAGAAGCAAAAAAAAGAGATCATCGGAAATTGGGTAAAGAGCTGGAGCTTTTTACCTTCTCCGAAAAAGTGGGAGCTGGTTTGCCGCTTTGGTTACCTAAGGGAGCTATGCTTCGCGAAAGGCTCCAAAACTTTTTGCAAAAGGCCCAGCTGGAATCCGGATATCTTCCGGTAATTACTCCTCATATCGGTTCCAAAAGTTTATATGTAACCAGTGGTCATTATGAGAAATATGGTAAGGATAGCTTTCAACCGATAAAGACACCGGTGGAAGGTGAAGAGTTTTTTTTAAAGCCAATGAATTGTCCTCATCACTGCGAAATTTACAAATCCTCACCTCGCAGTTATAAAGATTTGCCGCTGCGCTTTGCTGAGTTTGGAACTGTTTACCGTTATGAGCAATCCGGCGAACTGCATGGGCTTACAAGAGTGAGAGGATTTACCCAGGATGATGCACATTTATTTTGCATGCCCCACCAGGTGAAAGATGAATTTAAAAAAGTGATTGACCTTGTTCTTTATGTTTTTGAATCACTTGATTTTACTGACTACACAGCACAAATTTCGCTACGCGATAAAGAAGATAAATCGAAATATATTGGAAGTGACGAAAACTGGGAGCTTGCAGAAAAGTCAATCATCGAAGCGGTAGAAGAAAAGGGATTGAAGAATGTAGTAATCGAATATGGTGAAGCTGCGTTCTATGGTCCGAAGCTGGATTTCATGGTTCGTGATGCAATTGGTCGTAAGTGGCAATTAGGAACCAACCAGATCGATTATAATTTACCCGAGCGTTTTGATTTAACATACATTGGAGAAGACAATTCCAAACACAGGCCTGTGATGATTCACCGGGCGCCCTTTGGAAGTATGGAAAGATTTGTTGCCGTGCTAACAGAACATTGTGCAGGTAAATTTCCTTTGTGGTTAACACCCATCCAGGTAAAAATCCTTCCAATAAGCGACAAATTCATTTCTTATTCACAAAATGTTTTGACTGAATTGAAAAAATATGATATTCGTGCTGAAATAGACGACAGGAGCGAGAAGATTGGTAAGAAAATAAGAGATACCGAATTGGCAAAAATTCCGTTGATGCTTGTTATAGGAGAAAAGGAAGTAAATGAACAAAAAGTTTCAGTAAGACGTCAAGGCAAAGGTGATGAAGGTGTAAAAACTTTACCTGAATTTATAGAGATAATTCAGGAGGAAATAAAAAGTAAAAAGACACTTGATCAGGCGTTTCAACTAAAGCAATAAAACAAAGAATATATTTTTAATCTAAAATCAATTAATGGCATTTCCACCCCGGCAGCCACGAGGCGCATTTAACCCACGGTTTAAAAAAGAACAACAGCAGGAACACCGTACCAACCATATGATAAGAGTACCCAATGTACGATTGGTCGGCGAAAATGTAGAAGTAGGTGTTTATCCTACGCAGGATGCACAAAAAATGGCAAACGACCAGGGCCTTGACCTGGTTGAAATCTCTCCGCAAGCCGATCCTCCCGTTTGCAAAATCATTGACTACAATAAGTTTCTTTACGAAAAGAAGAAGAAGGAAAAAGAAATGAAGGCGAAAAGCAAAGTTTCCGAGGTGAAAGAAATACGCTTTACTCCTAATACTGATGATCACGACTTTGATTTCAAATCAAAACATGCTGAAAACTTTTTGAAAGATGGTAACAAGGTAAAAGCCTATGTTCAATTTAAAGGAAGAGCCATCATGTTTAAAGAGAGGGGAGAACTTTTGTTACTTAAGTTTGCTGAGCGGCTTGTAGAAGCCGGCACATTGGAAAGTATGCCAAAGCTTGAGGGCAAAAGAATGTTTGCAATTTTTGCTCCCAAAAGCCAAAAGAAGAAATAATCCTTCCATTATTGCAGTCTTAATATTATCTGATAACTGCTTCGGTGATCGCTTGCGGATTGAAGGGTAGAAATATATCCAACTCTCCTGGTATGATTACTGACATGTAGCAGGTCGTCAAAATTTTATTACACTCACTATAATTTTCTTATTCAAATAGCGTTAATTCTACGTATTATTACTATAGTAATAATTTGGTAATAGTTCGTATTATTTACAATATAAATAGCAGACTTTTGTAAGTGTTCAATTAAAATTTTGCAATACCCATGAAACAAGAAACCGGAGATATAATAAATGTAATAATCGCTGATGACCATGTGCTTTACAGGGCAGGCGTTATCACAGCTCTTTCTTCAAAAAAAGATATAAAAATATTGGCGGAGGCTGATAATGGCTCTCATCTTTTAAACCTATTAAAAGGGATTCAGCCTGATGTGATTTTGCTGGATATTCAAATGCCAATAATGGATGGTATTGCTACACTTCCTGAAATAAAAAGATTATACCCTGGCATTAAAATAATCATGCTCACGATGATGGACGATCAGAGTATGATAACAAGATTAATGGAACTGGGAGCCAATAGTTATCTGACAAAAACATCAGATTCTGAAATTATTTACGAAGCCATTAAGACGTGCCATGAGCAGGAATTTTATTTTAATGCTTTAACCAATAAAGCCCTGCTGAATAACCTCCGTCAAAAGACTCCAATAAGTTCTATAAAACTTCAACAGGAAGATGCAACTCTTAGTGAAAAAGAAATTACAGTGCTAAGGCTTATGTGCGAAGAAAAGAGTACCCGGGAAATAGCTGAAGTTGTTGAGCTGAGCCCACGCACAATTGAAGCTATCAGGGATAAGCTTAAAACAAAGACCGGTGCTAAAAGCACTGCCGGGCTTATTATGTTTGCAGTTAAGAATAAGCTTCTTGATGAAGAAGTTTGATTTCCACACCTTCCACTTTTAGTCTTGCCATCCCTCTATAAAAACGAAAGAAGAATTGCATAATAGCAATGCTGCGTTAATTTCCTTCTCGCGGGGAGCCATAAATATTGAATTCGGTTAAACTCAATCAAAGTCTATTTTTGCTCAATTACACTCCAACTATGGACGAGCAATTTTTTACATACAATAGTAAATTTTACAAGACCAATTCTCCTATTATAACACCTTCAAGCAGGGGATTGAGATATGGAGATGGATTGTTTGAAACCATGAAAAGTGTAAATGGAAAAATTATAAATGAAGATTTTCATTTCGATCGGTTATTCCACGGGCTTGTTCTATTAAGATTTATTGTGCCGAAAAGTTTTAATAAAGAGTTTATCCTAAAAGAGATTAAAAAACTACTTGAAAAAAATAATCATAATGAAGTTGTCCGTATCCGGCTTATGATACTGCGGGGTAATGGGGGAATATTTGATCCTGAAAATCTTTTTCCAAATTATATAATCGAATCATGGAATCTTCCCGGTACAAATGAACTAAACGTGAATGGGCTTGTAATTGATTGTCTTCCCGGTGCCCAGAAAAGTTGTGATGCGTTTTCCAATCTCAAATCCAATAATTACCTGCCATATATATTGGCTGGCCTTTATGCAAAGGAAAATAAATTGAACGATTGTATCGTCCTAAACTCGTTTGAAAGAATTTGCGACTCGGCTATTGCAAACGTTTTTGTGGTAAAGGGAAATAAAATCATTACCCCTCCGCTATCTGAAGGATGTGTTGCGGGTGTTGCAAGAAGATGGATGCTGGAAAAGTTCAGTTTAAAGGACTATAAAGTTTTGGAAAAAACCCTCACTATAGACGCACTACTCGATGCTGATGAATGTTTTCTTACAAATTCAATTCATTACCTGCGATGGGTGAAGAGCTTTCGGGAGAAAGATTATATAAACTCATCTTCGGAAAAGATTTACCATCATATTCTTCAAACTATTTCATAAGTAAAATGTTATTCTTCCATCCTAATCTAAAAATTAAATGGAAAAAATAAATGTCTTTTGGTTCCGGCGTGATCTTAGGGTACACGATAATGCGGGGTTATATTATGCTTTAAAATCCGGGTTGCCTGTTTTGCCTGTATTCTTTTTTGATACAAACATTCTCAATGAACTTGAAGAAAAAAAGGATAAACGCGTAGAGTTTATAAGAGATTCATTAATTGATATCCAGGAGGAGCTTAAGCAAATGAAATCAGGATTGCGTGTTTTCTATGGTACGCCTGGGCAAAGCATTCAACAACTCACCAGTGAATTTGATATCAAGGCTGTTTTTACTAATCACGATTATGAGCGGTATGCAATAGAACGCGATACTGCAATAAAAAAACTTTTAGAGGAGAAGAGCATAGAGTTTAAAACTTTTAAAGACCAGGTAATTTTTGAAAAAGATGAAATTCTGAAAGACGATGGAAGGCCTTACACCATTTTTACTCCGTACAGCAAAAAATGGAAGAACACGCTTACTGACTTTTATATAAAGCAGTATCCATGTCAAAATTATTTTGAAAACTTTTTCAAACATTCTGCAATTAGGATTCCATCTCTTAGCTCGATGGGTTTTCAGGAAAGCAACCAGGAAATACCGTCATCTACTCTTCCTGATGAGAGAATGCGAAGTTATAACAGTACACGCGACTACCCCGGAGTTGAAGGTGGTACTTCAAGATTGGGGATTCATTTAAGATTTGGCACAGTAAGTATAAGAGAACAGGTTGCTAAAGCAAAAAAATTAAACCAAACTTTTTTAAATGAATTGATATGGCGTGAATTCTACATGTCCATTTTATGGCATTTCCCTCACGTGGGTAAGCATAAAGCTTTCAAGCCACCGTACGATAATATTGAATGGCGAAATGATGAAGGCGAATTTAAAAGATGGTGCCAGGGGCAAACTGGCTTTCCGATAGTAGATGCCGGTATGCGGCAGCTTAATGAAACCGGGTTTATGCATAATAGGGTACGTATGATCACCGGGAGTTTTTTATGTAAAGATCTGCTGATAGATTGGCGATGGGGTGAAGCGTACTTTGCTCAAAAGTTGTTAGATTATGATTTCGCAGCAAATAATGGCGGATGGCAATGGGTGGCGGGCAGCGGTTGCGATGCGGCGCCATACTTCAGGATATTTAATCCTGAGTTACAAACAAAAAAGTTTGATAAAGATTTGAAGTATATCAAAAAATGGGTTCCTGAATTCCAGGAGTTCACTTATCCGAAACCGATAGTAGATCATAGCGAGGCCAGGGAACGATGCCTTGCTGCTTATAAAAAAGCGCTGGATGCAGCATAGCAATTTTAAAATATAATTGGCTGCTTAATTGAGAACGTGCCTCTCCTATTATGATCCCTTATATTGTTTCTCATTCTCATCTATGGCTAACTGCATGTAGCCTTTCACTTCATCATTCAGGTCTTCTTTATACAT
>JBDUEG010000039.1:0-16197 GCA_040002575.1 Ginsengibacter sp. | reverse complement strand
CAATTTTAATGGCGAAGGCTGGTCATAAAGTGATTTTATTCGAAAAAGAAAAATATCCTTTCCATAGAGTATGCGGTGAATACATAAGCCTTGAAAGCCGCACGTTCATTGAGAATTTGGGGCTTGACTTGTCAAAACTAAAACTGCCAATTATAAAAAGACTTATTGTTTCTTCGCCAAATGGGGATCTTATAGAAAGCAAATTAGATATGGGCGGGTTTGGAGTAAGCCGGTATTTTATTGATAATGAATTGAAGAAAATCGCGGTTGATCTTGGCGTGACTTTATTGGAAGAAACCAAAGTCAACTATGTTTCATTTAAAAATGAAATCTTTACGGTACTACACAATGGGGGCTCAGTTAATTGTAATTTGCTCGCAGGTACTTATGGAAAAAGAAGCAACCTTGATATTAAATGGTCCCGTCATTTTATTAAGCAAAAGCCGGGAAAGCTTAATAATTACATAGGCGTTAAATATCATGTAAGAACTGCTTTTCCTATTGATACCATAGCGTTACATAATTTTGAAAATGGTTATTGCGGACTTTCAAAAATTGAAGACGACCGGTATTGCTTGTGCTATCTTACAACTGCACAAAATTTAAAAAAAAATAATAGTTCTATAAAGGAAATGGAAAAAAACGTGTTGCATAAGAATCCATTTCTCAAAGCCATATTTTCTGAGGCTGAATTTATTTTCAAGGAGCCTGTAACTATTTCGCAAATAAGTTTTGATAAAAAGTCTCAGGTTGAAAATCATGTATTGATGATCGGCGATTCTGCCGGGATGATAACACCACTATGCGGAAACGGAATGAGTATGGCATTTCATTCCTCCAAAATTGCATCGCAGGTAATGAAATCCTATTTACAAGGAGTTATTTCGAGGGAGGCCATGGAAGCAGAATATACTTCTCAATGGAAAAAACTTTTTGCGAAAAGGTTGACTAGTGGACGAATGATTCAAAAATTATTCGGCAAAACGAAGATGACTAATTTTTTTATTGCTTCGATTAAACACTTTCCATTTTTAGTTGCTAAGATGATCAAGGCAACGCATGGGAAAGAGTTTTAGTAATTTTGTAAAACAATGCATAGCCGATCGGTTATATTATTTGATGGCGTTTGTAACCTCTGCAATAGTGCTGTAGCTTTTGTTATAAAAAGAGACAAAAAAAACCTTTTTCAGTTCGCACCGTTACAATCTGCAACAGCTAATTCGTTATTGAAAAATCATGACATATCCTCCGGAGAAATGAAATCTTTTATTTTAATTGTTGACGAAAAATTATATACAGAGTCAACCGCCGCATTGATTGTTTGCAGGTATCTGAACGGACTTTGGCCACTGTTGTATGGCTTAATAATTGTACCTCATTTTATAAGGGACGGTATTTATAGATGGGTTGCCGGAAACCGCTATAAATGGTTCGGCAAAAAAGATGAATGTATGATACCGACCCCTGAATTGCAGGCAAAATTTTTGAATTGAACATTATGACAAATAAAAAAACATTAGTTCTTGGTGCATCAGCTAATCCTTCACGTTATAGCAACCTTGCAGTTAATAAACTTATCTCAAGGGGTCATGACGTTACAGCAATTGGCAAAAGGCCCGGTAAAATCGGAGATGTGGAAATAACAACAGAACAAAAAAAAATTGAGGGGCTGGACACGGTGACATTGTATCTGAATGCTAACAATCAAAAACCGTATTACGATTATATCATTTCTCAAAAGCCCAAACGAATAATTTTTAACCCGGGTGCTGAAAATGAAGAATTGTCTTCAATAGCAATGCAAAACGGAATTGTGCCACAGGAGGCGTGCACGTTAGTTTTACTAAGCACTGGGCAGTATTAATACTATAAGATTTCTAGTATATTCTCGTCTCTTTTTCGCGTAAGGATTTTTTTTCAAATTCAGTATAATTTTTCTACTGGAGTATCGTTTTATGATTATCCGATACAATGAAAATGAAATCTGACTATGAAAATCATTAAGCAAACTTTTGCCTTTTGGATATTTGTATGCCTTACTTCTGCTTTAGAGGCTCAAACCGCATCTTCTTCAAAACCTTTATTGTTTAATAAATCTGCTGCTTCTTTTGTAGCCACAATTTCAGAATTGGATAAGGCCTTTGGTGTAAAAGAAGGAAGTTTAATCCAATTAAACTTTGCAAACAACTTTACATTTACTGGTACGGTGTTATCGTCGGTACAGCGCTATGGTAAACTTTCAAGTACAATCATAAAATCTCCTTTATTACACAATGCATTGTTGTCTGTTTCAAAAAGAATTAATGACGATAATTCCATTACTTATGTAGGGCGTATAATTAATGAATCGTATGGTGACGGGTATGAATTGAAGAAAGATAGCAACGGCACTTATACATTCAATAAAATTAAAACCGAAGATCTTATTCAGGATTATTGACAGATATCTTATACGCTTACACAAATTCAAATCCCCTAATCCGAATCCATGAAAAAGCTATTTACCATCATTTTTTTATCAGGTTGGTTGGTTTCATTCAAAGCAAATAGCACTCCTGTTTTGAATAGCTTCCCATCTTCTTTAGCCACAATTTTTCTTGACTTCGATGGTCAATATGTATATGGTTCATCATGGAATGGCGGTAACCCGCTGTCTTGCGCATCTTCGGGTTTAACTGATATACAAATAACGGAGGTTTTCAATCGTGTTGCTGAAGATTTTAGGCCATTCAACATAAATATAACGACAGACTCTGTTGTGTTTTTTGCAGCCCCTCTTACAAAAAGAATTAGGATTATCGTTACTTCCACCAGCAGTTGGTATCCAAACGTTGGAGGAGTTTCTTATACCGGATCTTTTACGTGGGGAGATGATACACCTGGCTTTGTCTTCACAGATAAACTTGGACCCTTTCGCCCAAAGATGATTGCTGAATGTTGCAGTCATGAAAGTGGTCACACGCTTGGGCTTTCGCACCAGGCAAAATATAGCGGTACATGTACACTACTCGCCACATATAATGATGGTATCGGAAGTGGAGAAACAGGGTGGGCACCGGTAATGGGTAATAGTTATTATCGCAATTTTTCCGGATGGAATAATGGCCCTACGCCAAATGGTTGCAATGCCGACCAGGATAATTTATCAATCATTATCGCATACAATGGCCTTACATACAGGCAGGATGATCACAGTGATGATCCCAATATTAATCCGACTGTCTTGTCAATGACTAATAATGCTTTTTCTAATGCGGGTATCATTACAACGAATGTTGATAAGGATGTTTTTAAAATAAACTTTTCAAAACGAGGCGCTTTACATTTAGATGCAGTTCCCTTTTCGGTAGGAGCTAATAATGACGGTGCTGATCTCGATGTAAAGGTCACACTGATGGATGCTTCGATGCAGGTAGTGCAAGTTTATGATGATCCGATGACTTTAAATGCTGTAATAGATACAGTGTTGAACGCCGGCAGCTATTTTTTAATTGTAGAAGGCGCAGGCAATACTAATATCTCTGACTATGGAAGCCTGGGTTCCTATACTATTTCCGGAACAAATACTGCTTTAATTGTAACGCCCATAAGGCAGGTACTGCTGACCGGTAGAATTGATAAATTGGCTCATAGCCTTGCCTGGGACGTAATTTCAGATGACCCAATAAATAATTTTTTACTGGAAAGTTCCAGCAATGGAACAATTTTCTCAACGCTTGCAACGTTAAATTATAGCTCAAAAGAATACAATTACCTACCGGTTTTAAAAGGAAATATTTTCTACCGGTTAAAAGCAAATTCTATTACCGGTGAATCAGTTTATTCCAATGTTATCTCTTTAAAAGCTAACGATAATACAGCCAAAAAGTTTAAAGTCTCAACATTAGTGCATGATATTATCACTGTAAATGCACCACAAAATTTTGAATATAAACTTGCAGATATAGACGGCAGAATTTTAAACAATGGAAGCGGTAAAGCTGGTATAAATACCATTCACATAAACAACCACCCTAACGGGATTTATATAATACAAATAACAAGCGATAATCAAAGAACGACAGAACGAATTGTAAGATTGTAAGGTAGATTCATGTGTAAGTTAGGGGTCAGCGTTAGGGGCTGGCCCCTTTTTTTATTTATGTCCGCGTGTTCTACTATCAATAGCTCTATTAAGTTATTCTTACCATTAACATTAACTACTCAGGTAAACATAATTTCGGTAATTTTAAAAAACCTTAATTTATGCTATGGAGAAAATTTAATGGTGATGCGATTGAACTTCCCATAAAAAGCGCGGTAGAAAAAGTCATTCAACGGGAAACTGCCGCCGGATTTCATTTAAAAGTTTGTATTGGTACCGACAGCCAGGTGAAAGGTGCTGAAACAGAGTTTGCAACAGTTATTGTTTTCCTTCGTGAAGGGCGCGGAGGCTTTATGTTTATTCACAATGAAAAAACAAAATATAAATACAGTATTAAAGAAAGAATGCTGGTCGAAGTTGCTAAAAGTATTGAAATCGCCTATGAACTCTGTGATCTTTTTACGGTGTACGATGTAGACATGGAAGTGCATGCTGACATAAATACCAATCCTCATTTCAAAAGTAACGAAGCCCTTCGCGAAGCAATGGGCTACATTCTTGGAATGGGCTTCGCATTTAAAGCAAAACCTGAAGCCTTTGCCAGCAGTAGCTGTGCGAATAAAGTGGTGAACTAATATTTAATTCTTTTCAGAGCTGCTTTGGTTAAAACGACCTAACAAAGCCGGAAGTTTTGGCGTCATCATTCTTTTCCGAAATCAAATTCAGAATTTTCTCTCTTCCCGTTTTCTTGATAGCGCTCGTTACAAAATGTTGCGGTAGAAATTGTTGTGTTTCCCTTAGGCTTGCTAAAAATGATTTTACATTTTGACTTACTGTTCTTTGTTTTTCTTTATCAGATTTTGTAAATACAAGTGTGAAAGGTACCCGCCATAAACCAAGCTTATGTATAAATTCAAGATCAATTTTTTGTGGTGAATGGCGTGAATCAATTAATACAAAAACATCAACAAGGTTTTCTCTTTTACGTAAGTAATTCTCAATCATTTGCTCCCACCTCCTCCTGCTTCCCTGGGAGATCTTAGCAAAGCCATACCCAGGCAGATCTACAAGATACCAGTTGGTTTCATTGTATTCTCCTATCTTTTTCGCGCTTGTAATTTCAAAATGGTTGATCATTTGAGTTTTACCCGGCGAGTTGGATGTTTTAGCAAGCCTTTCATTGTTACAAAGCATGTTTATCAAAGACGACTTGCCCACATTGCTTCTGCCGATGAAGGCATACTCAGACCTGTCTGCTATGGGACATTTATCGAATGATGGACTACTGATAAGATACTCTGCTTTTTTAATGTGCATTGGTTTGCAATATACAATACAAAACTGCTGCTTGCCTTCGTTTTGAAATTCTAAAATAAAGTGAAAGAATGCTTTACCCGGTATCTTATAAGTGCAAAAAACTATCTTTGAATTAATGAACGCCTATAGCCACGATACAGTAGTTCCATTCAAGCACTCCCCTGACAGTAAAAAGAAGCAGGTGGAAAACATGTTTGATAAGATTGCTTTTCGATATGACTTTTTAAACAGGTTTTTAAGCGTTGGCATAGACAAAGGTTGGCGCAAAAAAGCCATAAAAGAGCTAATTTCTTTGCAGCCAAAAACGGTACTTGATGTTGCAACCGGAACTGCGGATTTTGCCATCACTAGTTATAAGATTCTTAGTCCGGAAAAAATTATAGGTATTGACATTAGTGAGGGAATGCTAAATGTTGGCCGCCAAAAGCTGGAAAAATTGCATCTTCAGGATAAGATTCAGTTGTTAAATGGAGACAGTGAAGCAATTTTTTATGAAGATGACTCGTTTGATGCTGTAACTGTAGCCTTTGGAGTAAGAAATTTTCAGGACCTTGAAAAAGGGTTGAAGGAGATTTACAGGGTATTAAAACCGGGAGGCAAGCTGGTAATCCTCGAATGTTCGAAGCCCTCTGCACCTATAATAAGAAGTTTTTACAATTTCTACATGAGGTACGTGACACCAAGCCTTGGAAAATTGATTTCTAAAAATAACTACGCCTATCAATATTTAAATAACTCAGTTCAGCAATTTCCGGAGAAAAAAACATTCACTCACATTTTAAACCAAATAGGATATAGAGACGCTTTCTACAAAACATTGAGTTTAGGAATATGCACTATTTATTGCGGAGGAAAATAATTTTTCTTGTACTGTCATTCATGTTTTGTTATACAGCGTCCATGGCGCAGTTAGATAATGTGATTAACCAGGAAGAGCATGATGATAAACCCTATCATTTTGGAATAAACCTGGGTTACAATAAATCTCATTTTTCATTTACACATCACCCCGAGTTTTTACAGCGTGACACTATCATGGATGTAGAAAGTATTAATAGCACAGGAATAAATCTTGCCTGGCTGGTTAACGTTCGAATGAACGATCACTTCGATCTGCGTTTACATCCTCTTGATCTTACGTTTTCCGAAAAAGCTTTTTTGTACACAGAAAATTTTACACCGGACACGATGGTCACGAAAAAAGTACAGTCAATTACTTTGAGTTTTCCGGTTCATATAAAATTTAGCAGCGACCGCATAAAGAATTTTAAGGTTTATACAATTGCCGGAGGCAAGTTTGATTACGACCTGGCAAGTAATGCCGGAGCAAGAAAAGCAGAAGACCTTATTAAATTAAAACGTTCTGATTTGAGCGTAGAAGTGGGTATGGGCTTTCATATATATTTTCCTTACTTCGTTCTTTCTCCTGAGATAAAGTTAAGCAGTGGCCTGGCTAATCTTCACAGCCGTGATCCGGACTTGCGCTATTCTAATGTTATTGATAAGATCAATTCAAAGATGATTACATTCTCTCTGACAGTAGAGTAATAATCATCCCTCATTCCAGATTCTTATAGAGAAAGGAATGGGTTGTCACTTTTTTTAAATGAAAAATAAGTTGAACCTTTTCCTTTTAAAAAATGTATCTAATGCAAATGAAAAGTTTTGATCTGAGTTCCCCCTTCGGGAGACAGGAGGCTGTTTAATAATCATACTCTCTCCTTGCCGCATTCCATCTAATGCCGATTCCAAACATGCTTCTGTTAGCTATGCCGGTATATTTTCTATATAAGTAAGATCCTTCAACGAAAAGGTTTTCTCTCAGTTCGTACGACAATACAAATGACGCGTTAAGCACTTTTACTTTGTCCCCGCTACCTACATCAAATCCATTGTCTTTAGTACGGGTTGTATATAATTCAAATGGATTACTGCCAAAGTTCTCGCCTAATGAATCAAGACCCTGGTAATAGTAAATCCCCCTTGCATTGATATACCACTTTGGTGCAGGCTGGTACTTTAATACACCAATGAACTCCTGGAAATTTGCGCCCAGAGGGTGTGCCAGAGGCTGATTGTAATGGGTGTAGTTTGCAACAGAATCGTAATGGGCGTATGTAAAAGGCCTTGTCCTGTTTATTTCTAATTGCAGGTCAAGATTTTTTATACTGAATGCATCAACATATTTACCACCAAATTGATAAGCAAATTTATTAGCCCAATAGCCATCGTTTTTAGTAATTTCATTTGCAATGAATTCATCAAGCAAAAGTTGTCCATACACCTGGAAATGATGAGCAAAGTTTGTTTTAAAGTCAATTCCTGCGACTGCGTTATCAGGACTTCCAACAGTGCCTTCTATGTGTCTAAGAAAAATGATGGGGTTGAGGTATTCAAAATCAAACCTGTTTTTTCTGCCAAAAATCACGCCTTCAAACAAGCCGACGTTGAGCCATTTGGTGACGTTCATGCTTAAGTGATGCATGACTGCATATTTTCTATCGAGCAGATCATCGCCGGTCTTTACAAACTGTGGCATAAGCTCCATAAAAATATTTTCATAGTTGAATTTCCATATTCTTGTATTGAGCTTGAGAAATAAATAGCTGTCTCCAAAATCACTCAAAAAAAGACTTCTATATCCATTCCCAATAAAGTTTTTATCGTACCCAAATTGTATGTCAATATATTTAGTCGCACTAAAAGTCAGGTAGCCTCTTGCATCGAAATAATCAAATGCGGTCGTTTTGAAATCTTTATAATAGCCAACTCCGGGAACTGCACGAAATGCATTAACCCTGTTCTGAAAAAATTCCGGGCCACGTTCCTGGTTATCAGTAATTGTTGTTGAAAAGCCTATGCGGTTCGCAATCATTCCACGGGCAGTAATTCCTCTTCTGTTGTAAAAAATGGTTTCATTATTAGACGACTCATTATTATACTGGAACGATAAAACAGGATTTACTGCAAGAAAAAAATCCTTCACGTTTACTTCCAGCAGGTTTGGTTTTGTAACATAAAAAGTTTTTAGAACAGGCTTTTTGCTCGAAAAGCTTTCTTTAGAACCTGTTACCCATTCAGGGCTATTCATAAGAATGCTGTGAATATTGTATTCATCAACGCGGCTAAGATTAAGCCCCGCCCATTGGTTTGCTGTACCCTCACCAGTAAGTGAATTAGAAAGCCCAAGTCTTGCACTATCCCAAAATTCAGCCTGTGCCACTATTGCTTTTCTGCTATAAGGCTTTATAGTTGAGTAGTTGAGATCAGAAAAATTGCCTTGCTTAATTTCAAGCCTGTCAATAAATTGGTATTCTTTGGACCCCTCTGGAAGATAAGTGGTTTGAGAGAAAGAAATAAGTGGGCAAATGAATACAAGCAGTGCACAAAGGCATTTTAAAATTTGCATTGGGTTTTGGGTCTTTTATTTAATTTCAAGATATGCAAAATTATCTTTTAAAAGAGATTTCGATAGTCAACGAAGGCAAAATAGAAGAAAGGGACATCTACATTAAAAGCGGCCGCATTGAACGAATTGGAGGCACGCTAAAAGTAAAGGAAAGAGTTACTGAAATCGTTGGGCATGGGAAGCATTTATTTCCCGGGGTAATAGATGATCAGGTCCATTTTCGTGAGCCGGGCCTTACACACAAAGCCACTATCTACACTGAAAGCAAGGCGGCAGTCGCAGGCGGTATTACCTCCTTTATGGAAATGCCTAATACAATTCCGAATGCACTCACCGAAAAGCTTTTGGAAGAAAAGTATTCAATCGCTTCGCGGAACTCTTTGGCTAATTATTCATTTTATATGGGAACAAGCAACGATAATGCTGATGAAGTTTTAAAAATGAATGGAAGAAAAAAAGAAGTATGTGGGGTTAAAATATTTATGGGTTCAAGCACAGGCAATATGCTTGTTGATGATGAAAATTCTCTCAACAGAATATTTAGGGAAAGTGAATTGCTCATTGCCACTCATTGTGAAGATGAAAAAATTATCAAAGACAATTATCATGAAATAAAAAGTGCAAAGCAAGAACTTTCTCCTTCAGATCATCCAGTTATCAGGGATGAAAATGCATGTTTTACTTCATCTTCATTAGCTGTTTCATTAGCAAAAAAATACAGTAGCCGGTTGCACGTGTTACACATTTCTACTGAGAAGGAACTCGAATTATTTTCTAACAAACTTCCTCTCGCTCAAAAGAGCATAACGGCTGAGGTGTGCGTGCATCATTTGCATTTTACAGCCGAAGATTATGAACAGCTTGGATATTTAATTAAATGCAATCCCGCCATCAAGGAAGCAGGAAATAAAACTGCTTTATGGAATGCATTGCTTGATGATCGACTTGATGTGATTGCCACTGATCATGCACCACACACTTTGGAAGAGAAACAAGGCCCCTATGAACATGCACATTCGGGTTTGCCCTTGGTACAACATTCACTGTCATTGATGTTGGCTTATTTTAAAGAAGGCAAAATCTCCCTTGAAAAAATTGCACAGAAAATGAGTCATTCAGTTGCTGAATGTTTCAAAGTTGAAAACAGGGGATACATACGCGAAGGATATTTCGCCGACCTTGTTATGGTAGACCTGAACGAAAAAAATATCGTAACTAAAAACAATATTCTTTACAAATGTGAATGGAGCCCCATGGAGGGCTATACTTTTCCTGCAACGGTGGCTTATACTTTTGTAAATGGAAATTGTGTGTATGCAAACAATTATGGAAATACCACCTGGGATGAATCAGTAAAAGGGCAGAGGCTTATGTTTTCTTTTTAAAAGTATTCTGAATAGATATAAAACGATGATCCCAATATAAATTCTTTGACAACAACGATATGGAGACAGATAAAACTACCCTAAATGATCTTTCAATCTTCAATCATGAAGAAGAATTTTCAATTTTTCATAAACTGAATTTTACAAGAACTGTTGGAGGGCAGGAAAAGCTGAAGCAAATTTTCAATAGATCACTACCCGATATTGAATCTATACAAAATGTACAGAACACATTACAATTGTTCATCAACAGCAAAGAGAAGTGGCCGGTTAATTTTAGCAATGGATCGGTGCTAATGATTCATAAATTTTATGAAAACATTGTTGACCAAATCCCCGAACGGCCAACAGTATCATCGGCCTATCTCTATAAAATTTTTCATGCTCCGGATTTTTCGCTGGTAAAATATTCAACGGGTCATGCATTTGACTTTCTAAAAGGGATGCAAAACATCATTGACAATTTCTTAAATGATGAAGCTCCGGCTAATTTGAAATTGTTGCTGTCAAAGGCACAATTGTGGATGAAAAAGCAGCAATTAAATATCGTTTCGAAAAAGAAAAAGAGCGATGACCTTACCATGGTTGAAATGTTGTCTCTCGGCAGTTTTATAAGATATCATTTTAAACAAAATTTCTTTGAGCTTCTGGAGATTTATTTCCAGCTTGATGCCTGGTACAGTATGGCAATGGCGGTTGAAAAATTAAATTTAACTTTTCCGAAATTTTTCACCGAAACTGCGCCTGTCTTAAAAGCAAATGGCCTATATCATATTCTTCTTCCAACACCTGTTTCTTATAACGTTGAATTAAATCAAAAAAATAATTTCATCTTCTTAACCGGAGCTAATATGGCTGGGAAGAGCACATTCATAAAAGCGGTAGGAGCTGCGGTTTTTCTAGCTCATACCGGAATGGGAGTTCCGGCAACATCTATGGAGCTTTCTATATTCGATGGCTTACTTAGCAACATTAATGTGGTTGATAATGTAGTGAAAGGGGAAAGTTATTTTTATAACGAAGTGCAAAGAATAAAAAGCACCATTCTTAAAATAAACGATGGAAGAAAATGGCTTATTCTCATAGATGAATTATTTAAAGGGACCAATATAAAAGATGCGATGAAGTGTAGTACGGTGGTGATCGAAGGCCTTATTAAAATAAAAAGCACTCTCTTTATTTTATCTACCCATTTGTATGAAATTGGCGAAGATCTAAAAGGCTATCCAAATATAGATTTCAAATATTTTGAAACTATTGTTTCTAATGACCAACTGATATTTAATTACAATCTTAAAGACGGCATCAGCAATGACAGGCTGGGATACCTGATTTTAAAGAGAGAGAAAGTGCTTGAACTGCTGGAGAATTTATAAGTAATACAAGCACCTACATACTGTCATTTTGTATCTTTTTTACATCATTCCATTATAAATTATACTAAGTATTTTATTTTTGACCAGCGTGATAGCCATCAGTTAGTGTTTTCATAAAGGCAACTATCTGTTTTTCTTCTTTAAGGGTAAGATGAAGATCACCCAATTCTTCATCATTTACGTTACCACCTACTTCGGGTATTACTCCTTCCTTATCACGTGTGTTATAAAAGTGAACCACTTCATCAAGTGTTTTAAAAACACCATTGTGAAAATAGGGGGCTGATATAGCTATATTCCGGAGAGAGGGAACTTTAAATTGCCCTCCGTTGTCGGGTAAATTATCTGCTGTAATACCCAAGCCGAAATCAATAAAACTATTTCCAAGAGGATTGAATTCTGTCGGCAAACCATAAAACTTGTTATCATGATTAACAGGAACACCTATATTGTCATAAGTAAAATCAGTAAACAGGATTTTGCCTGATGTTTCATCAGGGTCGGTTATGTGGCAATTAGAGCACTTAGCTTTATTGGTAAACAGCTCTAGACCTTTTTTCTCGTCCGCAGATAAAGTAGCCGTTCCTTTTAAATAATAGTCATATTTTGATGAAAACGAATTAAACGGTGACGTTCTTTCAAAGCTCGCAATGGCATCTGCAACGTTATTTAAAATGGTTTGAGAATTATCGTTTGCTATTCCATAAATACGGACGTAATCCTTGTAATATTCCGCAGAACGGATTTTAACTGCCAGTACTGAAGCATCTTTTAGATTCATCTCTATGGTATTGAAAAAAGGAAGTTTAGCCTGATCTTCAAGAGTATTTGCACGACCATCCCAAAAAAAGCCCCCTATGAAAGTTTCATCTTCAGTGCTGTAATGCAGCGGAGGGGTAAACATACCATAAGTAAGAGCCATTGAATTACGTTTGCCGAATAAACCCTTCACCGCACCTGGTGATGTACTAAGGTGGTTCGGATCGCTGAAAGCCTCTGTGGGATTATGACAACTAGAGCATGATTGGCCCATTGGTTCTGATAAATGCTTATCAAAAAATATTTTTTGACCCAGCTCCGCTTTTGATTTAAGAGGAATGTAAGGATTGTCATTTTTGGTACATTGGGAGAAAAATAATACAAGGCAAAGGAAGCCTCCGGCTAGATAATACTTTTTCATGTTATTGTTTGAGAATTATAAAATAAATAGATCTAAGAACCTTCTGTTTGATTTGGGGCAAACTCAGTTAGGAAAAACTAAAATAGGAATGTATAGGATTTAGGTTGATGGGGGTGGTGTAAACAGTCTGGATATTGGAAAATTATTCGTACAGATTTTGTAACAAGACTTCAGAATTTCCTCAGAATTGAAGTTGGAGACAAGAATATATAATTGATTTGATATTTGCAAGCCAAAAGAAGTTTTTTTGTTTATCCTCTAAAAATAATTTCTTAGAAAAAATTAAACGGAATTTTATAAATGATGCTTTGAGATATCTTTAATTTGAGCTTACTAATGTTTATAATTGTTTAAGTAATAACGATCCTTATCTAATTTGAATGATTAGATAGTATTTATTCTAAAGAAACTAATCTCACATTATGCAATGGTTATAGCTAGTAATCTATTTCTCATACTTGTATATAATCTTTTGGCTAATTTCAATTAATGTTAGTCAAAACCTTTGGTAGTGCTGTTTATGGTGTAGAGGCTATTTCAATTACTGTAGAAGTAAACGTGAGCAGTGGAAAATTTACTTCAATTGTTGGTCTTGCCGACAATGCAGTAAAAGAAAGCCTTGAGCGAATGGAAAGCGCTATAAAAGCCAATGGTTATCATTTTCCCCGTACAAAAGTTGTTGTGAACTTAGCGCCTGCTGATATCAGGAAAAGTGGGACGGCCTTCGACTTGCCAATAGCTATGGGAACTTTGGGAGCAAGTGAACAATTAGAAAACCCTGAGAAGCTAACAGATTACGTAATCATGGGGGAACTAAGTTTAGACGGTACCGTTAGGCCAATAAAAGGAGCGCTTCCAATTGCAATACAGGCACGTAAAGAACAGTTCAAAGGACTTATACTTCCAAAAGAAAATGCAAGAGAAGCAGCGATGGTCAATAACCTTAATGTTTATGGAGTTGGCCATATAAATGAAGTAATTGATTTTTTCATTGATGAAAATTCTATTAAGCCAACTATTGTAAATACCAGGGAAGAATTTGCGAATGCACAAAGTGATTTTGAAATTGACTTTTGTGATGTGAAAGGACAGGAAAACATAAAACGGGCATTAGAAATCGCTGCGGCTGGTGGGCATAATGCAATATTGATTGGCCCGCCGGGAGCCGGGAAAACAATGCTTGCAAAACGTTTACCTACCATATTGCCCCCGCTTACTTTGCAGGAAGCATTAGAGACAACAAAGATTCATAGCGTTGCTGGCAAGCTTCCTGAGAATGCAACGCTTATATCAAAGAGGCCATTCAGATCTCCTCATCATACCATTTCTGATGTTGCTTTGGTCGGGGGAGGTGGTATTCCGCAGCCCGGAGAAATTTCATTAGCGCACAATGGCGTCTTATTTTTAGATGAGTTACCTGAATTTAAAAGAACTGTTTTAGAGGTAATGAGGCAACCGATGGAAGAAAGGAAGGTTACCATCTCAAGAGCAAAAGTAGCACTGGACTTCCCATCGAGCTTTATGCTTATCGCTTCTATGAATCCATGCCCTTGTGGTTATTATAATCATCCAGAAAAAGAATGCACCTGCCCGCCGGGAGCTGTTCAAAAATATTTAAATAAGATATCAGGTCCCTTACTGGATAGAATTGACCTGCATGTGGAGGTAACTCCTGTTGCGTTTACTGAATTATCATCTACCAGGAATTTTGAAAAAAGTGAAAGTATAAGACAAAGAGTTATTAAAGCAACTGAAAGACAGGCAGAGCGCTTTAAGGATAGCCCGGGTGTGTATACTAATGCACAAATGAGCAGTAAAATGCTTAAAGAAATTTGTGTAATAACGCAGGTAGGTTCTAATCTTTTAAAAATTGCAATGGAGCGCTTAAACTTATCTGCACGTGCTTATGACAGGATATTAAAAGTAAGCAGAACAATCGCCGATCTTGCTGGAAGCGATGATATTAAACCTGAACATCTTGCCGAAGCTATTCAATACCGAAGCCTTGATCGGGAAGGCTGGGCAGGGTGACCCTACCTCTAAAGGGGAGACAGTGATTGGTTCAAACTTTGTTCTCTCTTTAAGATTTAGCCATAAAATTTTTTCTCCCTTTAGGGGTTAGGGGTTTATTTTTGCCCTATGAAATTATTACTTACTTATCTCAAACCATACAAATGGTTGATTGCTCTTGCTCTTGGACTTGCTTCAATTAACCAGGTTTTCTCAATGCTTGATCCATATTTTTTTGGTAAGCTTTTTCAAACGTATGGCGTTCATGCGCATGATACAGGTTATTACGATGCAAAGAATAATTTTATTAAAACCGGTGACAGATCAAGGACGGATTTTACCTGGGGTATTTTTGGATATCTGGGAGCACTGGTGGGTGTAGCTATGGTGTCAAGAATAGCGAAAGCATTCCAGGATTATTTTAGTAACGTGATTGTTCAAAAATTTGGTGCCAAACTTTTTACTGATGGCCTGAGGCATTCGCTAATGCTTCCCTACCAGGATTTTGAAGATCAGCGAAGTGGCGAGACGCTTAGTATTCTGACGAAGGTGAGAACCGACACCGATAAATTTATTATATCATTCATCAATGTTTTGTTTGGACTTTTGGTGGGTGTAATTTTTGTTTCCATATATTCTTTCACGCTGCACTGGTCTATTATGCCGGTCTATTTCGGGGGCATTGTATTGCTATCATTACTTACCGGGTTTTTAAGTAAAAGAATAAAAACTATTCAGAAGACAATCGTTAAGGAAACAAACGCATTGGCTGGTACTACCACCGAAAGCCTGAGAAATATTGAGTTGGTAAAAAGCCTGGGATTAACTGACCAGGAGGTGCAAAGGCTTAACAATAATACCTATAAAATTTTGGGCCTTGAACTAAAGAAAGTAAAAAGCATACGAAGCATCAGCTTCATACAAGGAACTTTTGTGAATGCTTTGAGACAGGTGATAATGTTCATGCTGATGTGGCTGATATTTGGAAATATTATTTTACCAGGCCAACTCTTGACATTAACTTTTTATTCCTTTTTCATCTTTGGCCCACTACAGGAAATCGGTACAATTATTATTTCATATCGTGAGGCCGAAGCATCGTTGAACAACTTCCATACCCTGATGGAAAAGTCTCCCGAAATCAAACCGGCTAAGCCAGTAAACCTGGGCAATATTGTAGAACTCGAATTTAAAAATGTCAGATTTAAGCACCAGTCTGCGCAACATCCCGCTTTGATGAATATAAGCTTTGACGTAAAAAAAGGCGAGACCATAGCCTTTGTCGGGCCTTCCGGTTCCGGAAAAACAACATTGGTAAAATTGCTCGTCGGCTTATACATTCCGCAGCAGGGAACCATACAATATAATGATATTGACAGAGAAGATATTGACTTTGATGTGCTGCGAACTCAAATAGGTTTTGTAACACAGGATAC
>JBDUEG010000038.1:0-16203 GCA_040002575.1 Ginsengibacter sp. | reverse complement strand
GGATGTTTATCTTGACAAGGACATAACTATTGCTTAACCCTAAGCCCTGAAGGGGAATTAATATGAAAGAAGAAGATTTTTATGCAAA
The DNA here is from genome assembly GCA_040002575.1 of Ginsengibacter sp. Classification (GTDB taxonomy): domain Bacteria; phylum Bacteroidota; class Bacteroidia; order Chitinophagales; family Chitinophagaceae; genus Ginsengibacter. The sequence goes on along the minus strand of JBDUEG010000038.1, from coordinate 16,115 downwards.
TCTAGCCGGAGAGGAAGGTGACACCGAGGAGACAAAGCGCCGGTGGTTTCGGCGAATTAAAAAAGGCATTACTACTTCTACCAAGGATAAGAAGGAAGCACCGGATGGATTATGGACGAAATGCCCTTCATGCAGGTATACATGCACAGTTAGTGAGCTAAGAGAAAATTTATTTGTGTGTCCCAAATGCGGGTATCATCACCGCATTGGAAGTGAAGAGTATTTTGATATTCTTTTTGATGAGGAAAGCTACCAGGAACTTTTCGGCAATATAAAATCTAAAGACTATTTAAAGTTTGTTGACCTTAAGCCGTATGAACAAAGGTTGAAGGAGACTTATAAGAAATCTTCCATTCACGATTCTATAACTGTAGCCCATGGCAAAATAAGTGAAATGGATATTGTTATCGCCTGTATGGATTTTGAATTTATAGGTGGTAGCCTTGGAAGTGTAATGGGAGAAAAGATCTCCAGAGCCTGCGACTACTGCATGGAGCATAGAATTCCTTTTATGATTATTAACAAAAGCGGCGGTGCACGGATGATGGAAAGTGCATTTTCTTTAATGCAACTTGCGAAGACTTCCGGAAAGTTATCATTGCTTTCTGATGCTAAAATTCCTTATTTCTCTCTTTGCACTGATCCAACCTTTGGAGGCACTACCGCATCTTTTGCTATGCTTGGTGATATTATAATGGCTGAGCCCGGTGCTCTTATCGGTTTTGCCGGTCCTCGTGTCATAAAAGAAACTATCAAAAAAGATTTGCCACCAGGATTTCAGCGCAGTGAATTTTTACTAGAACATGGATTTCTTGACTTCATTGTTCCAAGGAAAGAACTTAAGGAAAGACTGGAACAATTATTAGTATTATTTAGAAATTAATTTCCAGCAAAGACATCATTAATCTTTAGGGAATTTCCGGGGATGGTTTTCCGAGGCCAACTTTTGGCTATTACACATTATGGAACTCAGCAATCGTAAGGCATATTATGAATATTCTTTTGAAGCAAAATATATTGCGGGTCTTGTATTATCAGGTACTGAAATAAAATCTTTACGTACGGGTAAGGCGAGTTTCAATGATAGCTATTGTGTTTTCCATCAGGGAGAGTTGTATGTAAAAAGCCTTCACATTTCCGAATATTCTTTCGGGAGTATTCATAATCATGAGCCACTACAAGAGCGAAAACTATTACTTCATAAAAAAGAACTGCGGAAGCTTGAAAATAAAATCAAAGAAAAAGGATATTCAATTATTCCCTTAAAAATATTTATAGCAGAAAACGGTTTTGCTAAAATGGAAATCGGCCTGGGAAAAGGGAAGAAGATTTTTGACAAAAGAGAAACCATTAAAGAGAGAGAGACAGACCGGGATATTAAAAGAAAGTATGGAGTATAAATTGAAGATTCAAATCTACACATCTGAGCCTTGAACAACTATCATCTTTGTCTTCGCTGCTTTTTGTCTTATAGACTTTGCCTTTGAATAAACCGGCGAGTTCCACCACTCCTTTGCTCTTTCTACAGATGGAAATTCTAAGACAACAATTCTTTTGGGATCCCAGTCACCTTCAAGATTTTCAGTTTTTCCACCACGCACTACAAATTTTCCGTCAAAAGCCGCAATAGATGCGGGAGTTAATTTTTTATATTCTTCATACGCGTGAATGTCCTCAATTTCTACTTCTACAATTACATATGCCGGCATAAATTATTTTTTAAAAAGTAAATTGAAAGTAACCCGGGTAAGGTAAAGGATCGGCTAATTGAAAAATTATAAAAGCTTACTGCTATTTACACTTGCTTAAAGCTGTCTTTCAAAGTCACAGTTCTGTTAAACACAAAAGCTCCTGGCTTCGAATCTGTGTCCATGAAAAAATATCCATTACGTATAAACTGGTAATGACGTCCGGGCTCTGCTGTCAGGAGACCTGGTTCAATAAAAGCTTTTTCAATTACCTGTAGCGAATTCTCGTTAATATAATCTTTGAAATCACCCTCCTCTGCTCCCGGATTCTCTACGGTAAACAATCGCTCATATAATCTTACTTCAGCAGTAGCGGCATGTTGCGCACTAACCCAATGTATGGTCCCTTTAACTTTTAAGCCGCTTGTATCATTACCGCTTTTACTTTCCGGTATGTAGCTGCAATGTATTTCACTTATAATCCCTTGTTCATCCTTTGTAAAACTTTCGCACCGTATTATGTAAGCACTCTTTAATCTTACAAGCTGGCCGGGAGCCAGGCGGAACCATTTCTTAACCGGAACTTCCATAAAATCTTCACTTTCTATCCACAATTCCTTCGAAAAAGAGACCAGCCTCGTATTAGTGGGATCGTTAGGCAGGTTCTCTGCAATTACATGTTCCGATTTATTTTCTTCATAGTTATCAATAATCAATTTCACCGGGTGCAGCACAGTCATTACTCTGTGTGCGGTTTCGTTTAATTCTTCTCTTAAACAAAACTCAAGGAGACTTATATCAATTAAATTATCCCGCCTCGCTACGCCAATTTTATCGCAAAAAGTTCTTATGCTGGAAGGCGTAAATCCTTTTCTTCTTAGTGCAGATATTGTAGGCATTCGTGGATCGTCCCAACCGTTTACATAACCATCATTTACCAATTGGAGCAATCTGCGTTTACTCATGACCGTATAGGTCATATTCAGGCGGGCAAATTCATATTGATGAGATGGAAAGATCTCAAGCTTTTCAATAAACCAATCATATAGCGGCCTATGAGGTATAAACTCAAGGGTACAAATACTGTGTGTAATATTCTCAATGCTGTCACTTTGCCCATGAGCAAAATCATACATCGGATAGATGCACCACTTATCGCCCGACCTATGGTGATGTGCATGCTTTATCCGGTACATAATCGGATCCCGCATGTGCATGTTTGGTGAAGCCATATCAATTTTTGCCCGAAGCACCTTTGAGCCATCGGGGAATTCACCATTCTTCATCTTTTCAAAAAGCAATTCATTTTCTTCAACCCGCCTGCTCCTGAATTCATTTTCTATTCCCGGTTCAGTAGGTGTACCCTTTTCTGAGGCAATTTTTTCAGGGTTGCTATCATCTACATATGCAAACCCTTTGCGAATAAGCTTTACTGCCAGGTTGTATAATTCGTCGAAATAGTCGCTGGTGTAAAGTTCTTTTATCCAATCAAATCCAAGCCACTTTACATCATACTTAATGCTATCCACATATTCCGTTTCTTCAGTGGTTGGATTGGTGTCGTCAAAGCGAAGATTCGTTGCGCCATTGTATTTTTTGGCAAGACCAAAATTCAGGCAAATACTTTTAGCATGGCCTATATGCAGGTACCCATTAGGCTCAGGTGGAAACCGTGTAAGAATATTAATATATCTTCCTTTACTGATATCTTCTTCAACTATTTCTTCCAGAAAATTCAGGCTTTTTTCTTCAGTCATATTTTTCTCTCATACTTAACCTTCCAATGGAAGGTGAGCTTGTTTATTTAATACAGAGCAATGCGTGCCGGTCAAAAAATCATTTCATTGCGCCCGCAATTATTTCTGCAATGTCCATCACCTTAATATCTTCTTCTCGCTCTTTTAGCTTCACTCCATCCGTAAGCATTGTATTGCAAAAAGGGCAGGCTGCTGCTATTATTGAGGCACCGGTTTCAATCGCCTCTTTAGTTCTTTCAGTATTTATTCTTATCTCCCCCCTCTCCTCTTCTTTGAACATTTGAGCACCTCCAGCACCACAGCAAAGCCCGTTACTTTTGCAACGCTTCATTTCCACAAGTTCTACATCGAGAGACTCCAAAACTTTCCTTGGTGCCTCATAAATATTATTTGCCCTGCCCAGGTAACAGCTATCGTGATACGTAATTTTCTTTCCATAAAAAACACCCTCTTCTTTCATCTTAATCTTACCATCATCAATCAACTCCTGCAAAAATGTTGAATGATGTACTACATCATAATTACCCCCTAATTCAGGATACTCATTTTTTAAAATATTGAAGCAGTGAGGACATGCAGTTACAATTTTTTTTATCTTATAATTATTAAGCAATTCGATATTTTGGTAAGCCATCATCTGAAACATAAACTCATTACCAGCCCGTCTTGCAGGATCGCCTGTACACATTTCCTCTTTACCCAAAATTGCATAATTGACACCAACTCTATCAAGAATAGTTGCAAATGCTTTTGTAATTTTTTGTGCCCGCTGATCAAAACTTCCTGCACAACCTACCCAGAATAACACCTCCGGCATTTTATTTTCCGCTACCATTTCCGCCATGGTTGGAACACGCATACTTGTTGATTTAATTGAGCTAAAATACAACAAACAATTTTGATGATTGGTGGCAGGTTCAGTAGTTTAAGACTTATTTTCGCGACTGTTTTAGAAAAATCTAATTGATACAAAAAATAAAAAACTGGGAACGGTGGCCATTTAAAATTTTGTACGCACCCATAGCACCCGTCTGGCTGTGGTACATAATCCGCTCCCGTGCAGTTTGGTTTTTTACTCCCAGCAATCCACGCCTCACTTTTGGCGGCATGGAGGGCGAGCCAAAAAAAGAAATGCACGATCTGCTTCCGGCTCATTTGTGCCCGCCGTTTTTCAATGTTCGTCCATCAGATGATTTCAAAAAAGTTTTAAACAACATAGCTGAAAAGGAAATTCATTTTCCGCTCATTGTAAAGCCTGAGGTAGGCGGACAGGGAATTTTATTCAGAAAAATTGATTCAGAAGGCCAATTAAAAATTTATCATGAGAAGGTTCCTGTAGAATACTTTGTACAGGAATTAATTCACTATCCCTTAGAGGTAAGCCTGTTTTATTATCGTCACCCGAAAGAAATAAGAGGAACTATTTCTGGTTTCTTACAAAAGCTACCTATGCAGGTAATTGGCGATGGCGTGCACACCTTAAAGGAACTTATTTTGAAGAACCCCAAATCAAAAGATAAACTTGAAGAATTGGAACTAAAGCATGGAAATAACTTTGAGGTCATATTGCCGGCAGGTGCAAAATATATGTTAAGTTATGCCGCTAACCACAACCGTGGCGCAAGTTTTATCGATCTTAAGAATGAGATCGACGCATCGCTTGTAACTTTACTGGATGGCATTAGTCACAAGAATGATTTTTTTTATGGGCGATACGATATCATGTGTAATTCTATCGCGGAGCTAAAGCAAGGAAAGAATTTCGTAATACTGGAATACAACGGCTGTGGCGCCGAGCCAAACCATTTTTACGATACAGGTTATACGCTTACAAGCGCCTGGAAAGAAATTTTAAAACATTGGAAAGTTCTTTATACGGTAAGCAAGCAGAAATATAAAGACGGAGTAAATTACTGGCCTTTTATGAAAGGGGTCCGCTTCAGAATGGCAACAAAAAAACATTATAAAATAATCAGGGATGCTGATAAGATTATACCCTGATAGTATCATCCTTTTTAAAAAATAATTATGCTAATAAAGATTTTTTTACCCTTTCTTTTAATTATTAATATTAATGCGGTTGCACAAAAGTATACACCTGCTGATGCCGGAAGCAAAGTCCATTTTACAATTAAAAATTTCGGTATTAAAACCGGTGGAGATTTGTCAGGCACTAAGGGGGAAATAATTTTTTTCACAACGGATCTTCCGGCATGCCGCTTCAATGTTTCCGTTGATGCCTCAACGGTAGATACGGACAATGGTACCCGCGATGGCCACCTGAAAGGAAGCGGATACTTTGATGTGGAAAAATATCCCACAATAACTATCACTTCAACAAAGATTGACAAGACTAATAAAACCGATGGAGGTTATTATTACTTTACGGGTTCGCTTACCATGCACGGCATTACAAAAACCGTTACTTTTCCTTTCAAGGCTGAAAAAATAAATGACGATTATTTATTTACCGGGGATTTTGAAATTAACAGGCTTGACTATGGAGTTGGAGATAATAGTGCCGTATTAAGTAATACCGTGAATGTATCTTTATCCGTGTTAGCTAAAAAAGGTTAATGCAAAAATAATGGGTCTTGCAAAAGTCTTTTTTTGGGGGATGCTTGTAAGCTTTCTCGGCTCACTTCCCCTCGGTACATTGAATGTTGCAGCAATGCAGATAAGTGTACAGGAAAGTATATCAAATGCTATATGGTTCTCGCTCGGGTCGTTACTCACGGAAATGATATACGTGCGCATTTCACTTGTTGGCATCAATTGGATTCGCAGGCAAAAATCCCTTTTAAAGTGGATGGAGTGGATTACGCTGGGTATTGTACTTGCACTGGCTGCAGGAAGTTTTATCGCAGCTACACATGAGCACCATGCAAAGAATGTAATGCTCAATAATACCATTCACCGGTTTTTCCTGGGATTAATGTTGAGTGCCATAAGCCCCGTTCAGATACCCTTTTGGTTTGGCTGGAGTACGGTATTATTTTCAAAAAATATCTTAAAGCCAAAGAATAGTTTCTATAATTTATATATCGTAGGAATAGGTTTAGGAACCTTAATGGGTAACTGTGTTTTTATTTTCGGGGGGAAGTACATTGTTGAAAAACTCAATGCCAATCAAAATATTTTGAACTGGGTAATCGGTGGCATATTCTCCCTAACTGCTGTAATACAATTGATAAGAATAATAATGCACAAAGATGCTATTGATAAAATGCAGAACCTGAAACCACGCTCATAATAAAATATTATAGAATTAATTAAAGAGTGTATTTCATATCAAAACGACCTTCACTAACCTGGACTTTTTCACCTGATGAATTAAATGCATTAAACCAAAATGTGCCAGAGATGATTCGATTTGTTTCATCCAGTTTTTTTACTTTGAACTCCCCTGCATTTATTGTTGAAGTCAAATAAGCATTTAAACCCTGAATTTCAGAAATTAAATAAGTTCCATAGGCCTCGCCTGTCATGTTCTTATTCTGTAATGAATACATAAGTCCTTCCTCAATTTTTAAACTGTCAGTAAAAATTCCTATACTAAAAATTGTAGGAGAACTTTTATCGGAAGCCTTTAATTGAAAATAATATCCTCCATTAATGTATTGATATGCACAACTGAGTATTGGCCCGCCAAATGGGTCGCCTTTCGGCTTGAACACAATACCATCGATAAGGCAGCCAAACGTACCGGCACCAGTCTGAGTTTCAGGAGGTAATTGTTCTATAGCGCCTTTATCTTTTTTGCATCTGCTGGCAATAACAATAATAAAAGAAAAGCAAATCACAAGAATGAGTAGCCTATACTTCATAAGCAGACGTTTTAGATATCAAAAGTGTGAAATGTACATGATTAATTCAAGATATTAATACTATACCAAGAGGTAAGCATTTTAATACTTTAATTACTAAACATCTTTTCTGCAATCTCTTTATCATGCCCGTAAATATCGCGGCGAAAATTAAGCACCCCGTTATCATCAACCCATGCAGTGTAGTATGTGATGAAAACAGGCACCGGATTTTTTACTGAAACAAATTGTTCCTCGCCGCTGTTCATGGCTTCATCTATTTTCTCGGGTGTCCATTTAGAATTATCTTTTAAGAGATAGTTAGCAAGTTTTGCCGGATCACTCAGGCGAATGCATCCATGACTGTACGCACGAACGTCATTATTAAAAAGGCTTTTAGCGGGCGTATCATGAAAATAAATATTGAAGCTGTTGGGAAATAAAAATTTTACTTTCCCAAGCGAATTATCTCCTCCTGGTTTCTGCCTGATATCCGGCAGGGCATCGTTTCCACCGATGATTTCCATATTATGGGTTTCAAGGTAATTTGCATTTTTAGCAATGGAAGGAAGTATCTCTTTCTTTACAATACTTTCAGGCAAGTTCCAATATGGACTAAATACGACCGTGGTGAGTTTATCAGAAAAGATGGTTGTATTATGCCCATCTTTTCCTACAACAACAACCATATCAAACACCTTATTTTTACCATCGTACATATGTAAAATAAATTCAGGAATGTTTACTAATATAAGCCTGCCATCCGGCTCCTGTGGCATCCACCGCATGCGGTTCATGTTTATTAGAATCTGCTTTACCTTGTCAACCACAGGTACATTCATATCTTTCAGGAGTGATGCTGTTACAAGGCCATCCTGCGTATATCCATATCTTTTTTGAAAATTTTTAATAGCTGTCTTAAGCGTATCATTGAAAGCTTCTGTGGTATCCTGTATCGAAAGATCACCTGTAAGAAAGAGCATCTTTTTCATATCAAGTATTGAAGAAGAAGATTTTCCAGGTTTAAATAATTTAGCGTCCGACGCTATAGATGGCCAACCGCCATTTTTTGCAATCGCCAGATATTTTTCGAGCTGGCCCTGGAGTAGCTTATATGACTCATTTATGTCGGAAAAATATTTATCATCCTTGTGCTTTTTATTAAGCAGTGAATCGGCGAGATAGATAACATCCGCTTTTTTGAATGGAATAAATCTCTCCATCTCTTTTCTTTTCACAAATCCCTTTTCATAATTACTCCGGGTATAATCAATGAAGTTCTCTGTTAGCTGGAATTCTGTATTAACAAACGATTTATCACTACTGCGAACTTTAAGACTGTCTTCAGTCATGAGTGCGTCCATTCTTTTCTGAAGTTGTTTACTTTTTGTCGCTGTATCGCCTGAATAATTTTTTAGTGTCCAAAATCCAAATGCTTGTTCAGTTAATCCATTGGAAGAAAACCAGGCAAATTGATAATTGCGTGTATTGTAGAAACTGCGCAGCCGCCGTGCAATTGAATCGGCTAAATTGTTTTTAGATATATAGCTTTCAAGATCTGTGCTATCTAAAAAAAGATTATTAAAGGAATTTGCTTTTGTAATGCTATAATCTCTTTTACTGATTTTTTTTTCTGAAGCGATTTTTGATTCTTCAGTTTCCCCGGTCTCTTTAGTTTTTTCATCTTTGCTTTGGCAAGCACCAAGGAATATCACGGAAACGAATGCGATTGTAAAAATATTTTTCATAGTCGCTTTATTACAAATTGCATGCCTTTCATTTCTTGTGAACCTATTAGCTATTAAGCCGAATAGCTAATTAAACTAAATTGCATCATGCGAAAGTTTGAAGATACTTACAGGCATAAAGGACTTAGAAAAAAATTAATAGATGGCATAAGAGAGAAAGGAATTACAGATGAAAATGTGTTGAAAGCTATGAACAGTATACCACGCCACTATTTTCTCGATACTGCGCTCGATCACATTGCCTACCAGGACAGGGCTTTTCCAATCCAGGAAGGGCAAACAATTTCCCAGCCTTACACGGTTGCCTATCAATCACAGCTACTCGAAGTAAGGCCTTACGATAAAATATTGGAGATAGGTACAGGCAGCGCTTACCAGGCTGCAGTATTGGCAGAGCTAGGCGCAGCCGTATTTACTATAGAAAGACAAAAGGCATTATATGAACAGAATAAAACATTCATCTTCAAATCAAAATATCCTGGCATCAAATTTTTTTACGGGGATGGATTTGAGGGATTGCCGACCTTTGCTCCTTTTGATAAAATTCTTATAACAGCGGCGGCGCCATTCATTCCTCCTAAATTATTAGAACAATTGAAAACAGGTGGCTCGATGGTATTGCCACTTGATGAAGATGGCTTGCAAAAGATGATACGTATTATTAAAAATTCAGACGGCAGTTACGATGAAGAAACTTTCTCAAATTTTTCTTTTGTGCCAATGCTGAAAGGAAAGAATTGATTAGCCGATCAGCTGAGTAGAAGGTCTTATCAAATAAAAGGCAATAAAACAAGGAGTAAATTCCTATAATGGCGCTAAACCGCAAACATAATTTTTTTATCTTTTGTACCGTTTGTGTAAAATTTTGTGCATTGCGTGAAAAGCCGAATATTAAATTTCATCATCTTAATCTTAAGCAATATTTTTATTGCCTATAACTCAACTAAAATATGAAACCCAAACTTTTGATTTTAAAGTCCTTCATTCTTCTGTCGATTGCGATGCTGATGTTCTCTTGCTCCACTAAAAAATCCGGAAAACCAAGAATACTTGTCTTCAGTAAAACTGCCGGCTATCATCATGAATCCATCGCTGATGGAAATGTCGCCATTACAAAGCTTGGCAGCCAAAATAATTTCGACGTTGACACAACAACCGATGCATCAATGTTCAATGAAGACAGTTTGAAGAATTATGCTGCTGTTGTTTTCCTGAGTACTACCGGCAATGTTCTTGATAACTTCCAGGAAGCTGCCTTCGAGCGGTATATACAAGCAGGTGGAGGCTATATGGGTATTCACGCCGCTGCGGATTGCGAGTACGACTGGGGCTGGTACGGAAGGTTGGTTGGCGCATACTTTTTGAGCCATCCTGGTATTCACGATACATTCCCAAATATTCAACCCGGCGTTTTGCATGTGCTTGACCAGGATAATCCTGCAACAAAAGATCTCCCCAAAGAATGGAAACGCACCGATGAGTTTTATAGCTTCAAAAAGATTAGTAAGGATATAAAAGTTCTAATCAACATCGACGAGAAAACTTATCATGGAGGGGCTAATGGTGATAATCATCCGATGGCCTGGTATCATGACTATGATGGCGGAAGAGCTTTCTATACGAATTTAGGCCATACAAAAGAATCATTTACTGAAGAGCCTTATCTTAAGCATATTTTAGGTGGCATTCAGTATGCTATTGGTGATAATAAAACACTTGATTACGCAAAAGCAAAAACACAAATTCCCCCCGAAGACAATCGTTTTACAAAGACCGTTCTTGTTCAGGGTGAATTTTATGAGCCTACAGAGATGACAATTCTCCCCAACTTTGATATCCTGGTTCTTCAACGGCGCGGTGAAATTATGCTGTATAAAAATGATACAAAAAAAGTAAAGCAGGCAGGCTTTCTCAATGCCTATTTTAAAACAACTACGCCAGGCGTGAATGCAGAGGAAGGTATGCTTGGCCTCGCCAAGGACCCGAACTTTGCCAAAAACAATTGGGTTTATATTTATTACAGTCCGTTTGATAGTTCAGTAAATCGCTTATCAAGATTTACTTTTAAAAATGATACAATAGATAACGCTTCTGAAAAAGTTATTCTTGAAGTAAAATCACAGCGTGAGATTTGCTGCCATACCGGTGGATCTATTGCATTTGGCCCTGATCAGTTATTATATTTTTCAGCGGGTGATAACTCCACTCCTTTTGATGAGAAAGGAGCAAAATATGTCAGCAGCGGCTATGCACCCTTAAATGACCTTCCTAACCATCAGCAATATGATGCGAGAAGATCTGCAGGCAATACAAATGATTTGCGTGGGAAAATAATGCGGATAAGGGTAAAGGACGATGGAAGCTATGAAATACCTGAAGGCAATCTGTTTCCCAAAGGCACAGACAAAACACGGCCTGAAATTTATGTAATGGGTGATCGCAATCCTTATCGAATTTCTGTCGATCAAAAAAATAGCAATTTATATTGGGGTGAAGTGGGGCCGGATGCTCAGTCAGATAGCTTTTCAGTTCGGGGCCCTCGTGGATATGATGAAGTAAACCAGGCACGCAAAGCTGGCTTTTTCGGTTGGCCTTTATTCGTAGGAAATAATTATGCTTATGATGAGTATGATTATGGTACCGGAAAAAGCGGCCCGTCATTCGACCCGAATAAACCTATTAACGATTCAAAAAACAATACCGGCTTAACGCAATTACCGCCGGCACAACCTGCATTCATCTGGTATCCTTACGATGCTTCGCCGGATTTTCCACAAGTAGGAACGGGTGGTAGAAATGCAATGGCAGGACCTGTTTACTATACCGATATGTTTCCAAAAGAAACCCGCCTTCCAGACTATTATAATGGCAAGCTTATTATTTACGATTGGATCCGGGGCTGGATAAAAGCCGTAACGATGCAGCCTAACGGCGACTTCGATAAGATGGAACCTTTTTTCGGGAACATCAAGCTTAATAATTTAATTGATATGGAAGTTGGGCCCGATGGAAAATTATACCTGCTTGAATATGGAAGCGGATGGTTTGCTAAAAATCCGGATGCCGGCTTATCAAGAATAGATTTTAACGGAGGTAACAGGCCTCCGGTAATAAATGCAATTAATGTAAATAAAAGCTCAGGCGTTTTGCCATTCAGCATCACTGTAAAGGTTGATGCAAAAGATCTTGAAAAAGATGAGATAAAATACAAATGGGATTTTGGTAATGGTACCACGAAAGAAACTAACGTCCCGCAGGCGGATTTTACATATAATGCAGCAGGTGATTACCAGGTTTCTGTGCAAGCAACAGATAGCCACGGAGCCTCATCGAAGAGCGACGCGGTTGCTGTGTATGCCGGCAATGAAGCTCCACAGGTGAGCATTAATCTTGCGGGTGGAAATAAATCTTTCTACATTCCCGGTGTTCCTGTTCAATATTCTGTAACTGTAGCTGATAAAACGGATACAGCTCAAATGGATCCTGCCAATCTTTTTGTTTCAGTAGATTATGTGGAAGGCTATGATAAGGCAGGTGCTTCCCTGGGGCATCAGCAAGGCGTGGCCAGCATAAGTGGCAGAAGTATTATGCAATCACTTGACTGTAAAAGTTGCCATAAAGAAGAAGAAAAATCAATTGGCCCTGCATTCCAACAGGTATCTATGAAGTATGGAAAAGATCCCAAAGCAGTAGATTACCTGGCCCAGAAAATAATTAAAGGAGGAAGTGGGGTTTGGGGAGATGTAGCAATGGCAGCACATCCGGCGCTTTCACAAGATGATGCAAAGCAGATCGTTTCCTGGATTTTATCTCTTACTAACAAAGCCGCTTTAAAAAAGTCATTACCTGCGTCTGGCTCAATAGTGCCTCCTGCTGCGCCAACAACTGCTGCCATGAAACAGAAGCCACCTGCCGTTATGGTATTATCAGCGAGCTATACCGATAAGGGCGGCAACAATATCAAAGCGTTGACAGGAAACAATTCTTTGGCATTGCGGAGCAACACTATTTCTTTCTCAGGTACTGAAAAAACCAAGGGATTTAATCCACTCAAATATAATGGAATGACTATTTTGCTTTTCCCTGCGGCTGAAGGGTGGCTGGCAATTGATAGCATTGACCTTTCAGGTGTTCGCTCTATTAATATCGTAAATGGCTGGCAAGCCCCGCCAAAAGGTTTGGCTTTTGAAGTGAGGATGGACGCACCCGATGGTAAGTTATTGGGCAACGGAAGTATGCCTCCACCGCAAAAGGGACAGCAATTTGGCGTGGTGAACGTTCCTGTTGCAACAATAACGGATGGTAAATTCCATGCAGTCTACTTGATATATAAGCCACAGGAACCAATAAGTGGTGGTGTAGTATCAGTTCAGTTTAATGCTAAATAAAAACATAGAAGAATTGATATATTAAGACAAGTCAGATACTTCATTCAATAAGGCGGCTACAAAACTGTAGGCCGCCTTTTTTCAAACCTTTCTTTAAAGTCAATTTCCAAAACTTATTAATTTGGAAAGAGGCGGCTCACTAAACGGAAATTTTTATTGGGGGGAGAGAAATTTCGAAAAAAAAATTAGTAAGGTTACAATCCATCCATAATTATTTAAATTGTTGTGCCTTTGCTAAAATGGATAAGTTATAATTATAAAATTTAAGAGCAGTGAAAAAGTATAAACTGATTCGGGTTGCAATTTTATTATGCTGCGCTCTATTGAAATTACCGGTAACCGCACAAAACAAATCAATAGATTCCCCGGTACGTTTAGCCGTGGCAGGTATTAGTCATGATCATGTGGGCTGGATTTTGAAAAGGAACAAGCCAGATATTTTGCTTGTGGGCATATATGAACCCAATAAGGAACTGGCGCAGCGCTACGCTAAACGTTATAATCTTAATACAGCAATTATTTATAATGACTTAGGCAAAATGCTGGATGCCGTAAAGCCTGAAGTGACAGCAGCCTTTGGTTCTGTGTATGACCACCTGGCCGTGGTGGAAGCATGTGCACCCCGTGGTATACATGTGATGGTTGAGAAACCTCTTGCTGCCTCTTTGGAGCAGGCTTTACAAATGGATTCACTTGCAAGAAAATATCACATACAACTCCTTACCAACTTTGAAACATCCTGGTATCCATCTACACTGAAAACTTATGAGCTGGCAAATGACAGCAACTTTATCGGCAGCATTAAAAAAGTAGTGGTTCATGACGGTCACCAGGGTCCCAAAGAAATTGGAGTAAGCAAAGAGTTCTTTGACTGGCTCACTGATCCTGTGCAAAATGGTGGTGGCGCACTTATGGATTTTGGCTGCTATGGCGCCAACCTTATGACTTACTTAATGAAAGGTCAACAACCCGTTTCCGTTACAGCTATCATACAACATTTCAAACCAACAATATATCCTAAGGTGGATGATGAGGCAACAATAATTGTAACGTATCCAGAGGCACAATGTATCATCCAGGCTTCGTGGAACTGGCCTTTTGGAAGAAAAGATATGGAGGTGTATGGAAGCACCGGTTATATAATTGCGACTAATAATACTGATATGCGCCTGAGATCACAGCCCGACTCTGTTGAGCATTCAATTCATGTAAGTGCCGGCGATGTTCATGTGTATGAAGATCCTTTTTCTTATCTCGCGGACGCAATTCGTAAAAAAATAGAATTACCGGAAAATGGTTTGTATTCTTTAAAAACCAATCTCACAGTCATGCGTATTCTTAGTGCAGCAAAACAATCTGCGGCTTCCGGAAAGGCAGTTTATTTGAATAAATAATTTGATAAGATCGTCAATAAGTTATTTGATTTACCATTTTTTAAATATAAAAAAAACGGCTGCAACAATAAGGTAAAAGCTTACGATATGATTCCGCGATTTCTTTCGTTTTCGCAATGTTTATCGGGCTACTGAACTGTCCAAAAGTTAAGAAAGATAAATCACCATTAGCATTTCATTTAAACTTTTGGAAGTTACTTGTTTATAAAATTTCTTACTCTGAAATTGCCAACCCGACAAATGAATCAGCAGTGCCATAATACAAAAACCATTTGCCTTTGAAGAAGACAAGTGCTTCCGCAAAAGTGGTACCTGCCTGGTATTGGCCCTTCAACTCGTGTGGCAATGTAGGTTTAAGAAAACTTGTATCTGACCGTTCGATAACTTTCTTAGGATCATTTTTATCGAATATAATACGGCCGGTAGAATAAGTTCCTTTGGGCAATGCATCATCAGCGTTATCATTCGTTGCGTTTTTTCCATTATAGAAAAGCTCAATTCCTTTGCTGGTAATTATTGCCGGCGGGCCACATTCGGTAAGATCGCTGTCAAATTTCTTTGGCCTGGGGCGGGCAAGAGATATTAATTCTCCTTTTGCGTCTAACAGTGGGTTCCAGTCATACATGTTGTCAGACCAGGCGAGATTTATAAATTGTTCGCCCCAGTACATCCAGTATTTACCATCCAAACGGGCCAGTACCTGCTTGCCCTTATCAATCTTTGTTATCATAGATCCGGATTTACTCCAGCCGCTTAAAAATTTTCCATTATAAGCTTTGGCAAAAGCCGGGCCCTTCTTTTGCCAATGAATAAGATCATTAGAAAATGCAATGGATAATCTCGCAACTTTATTGTTCCATGCCGTATAGGCAATTACATACAATCCTTCTTCTGACTGCACCAGCCGCGGATCTTCACAGCCCCCGGGATAATCATACTGCATATATTCGCTGCTATCAGGATATAGAACCGGTGTTGGGAATTTTTTGAAATGGATGCCGTCTTCGCTTTCGGCTAAGCCTAACCGTGACGTCCGCCCGCCAATTGCCGCGGCGGGATTATCCTCGCTGCGATAGAGCATAAAAACCTTATTGTCCTTTACAATTGCAGCAGGATTAAACACATCAGCCCGTTGCCACTTTACTACTTGCTTTGTTATGGGATCAGTAAACGTGAATGACGAATCCGCCTTTAATATCGGATTCTCTTTTGGCTTCTGAAAACCAGTGATGTCGATATCGATGTTTTTTTCAGAACAAGAAGCTACGAATAGAAAAAAAGGCACCAGGATGAATGAATTCTTCATTTTTATAATTTATGGGAGTGATACACAC
>JBDUEG010000037.1:0-16264 GCA_040002575.1 Ginsengibacter sp. | reverse complement strand
CATGGGAATACACAGGCGCAGATGAAAGATTAAATAAAGAGGAATTGCATTTTGATGTTGCGAAACCAAGTCAGAGGAGTTATAAGTAAAAGAATGAGTGAGATACTTACGATAAAGAATTTTGGGCCGATAAAAGATGTGACTCTTGAATTTAGAAAGGTCAATATTTTAATTGGCGACCAAGGTACTGGAAAAAGTACTGTGGCAAAACTATTATCCGTCATTAAAGGTGTTTCACATTTATCGGATATGGATTTGAGAGTTGCTGGAAAAATTGCAAAAGCAGAAGAAAGAGCTGAATATTTTTTTAATTATTTTAAAGATCTTTTAGAAACTTACGGCATAATAAATTACCTGAAGCCTGATTCATTCATAGAATTTTCTGACTCTTTTAATTATTTAAAATATGAAAATAAAAATATTTTAGTTAAAAGAAATTCAGTTGAAGTAAAAGATAAGCATTCGAGTGTCATAGCATATATCCCGGCATACAGGGAAGCTGCAGTTTTACTTAAAGACTCTTTAAATGCAATAGCCGCAATTGGAACTCCTTTGCCAAAAATATTTTATTTTTTTGGTCAAAATGTGATTAACGCAAAAAAAGCAAAGAGTTTATATAATTATAACGATGTCCTAAATGTCAGCTATAAATATGTAGGAGATAATGATATAATTGTAATGAAAAATGGAAACGAAATTCCCATTGAAGAAGCTTCCAGCGCTATCAATAGTGGAATTCCATTGTTACTGGTATTTGATAATGCTGTAGAATCAAACCACCCTTCAGATAGCCGAATATCACATCACCTCAATTGCCCGTACATTATTATTGAAGAGCCTGAGCTGAACTGTTTTCCAACAACACAAAAAAAGTTAATGGAGTATTTTATTTCAAAAATAAAATATGTGACTAAGGTCGACTTTGATTATTACTGTAGATTAATAATTACAACCCATAGTCCTTACATTTTAGCTTCCTTGAATAACTTAATGTACGCTTATAAGGTTGGTCAGGAGCATAATGAGGAGACTAATAATATTATTGAAAAAAAATATTGGATAAATCCAGATGATGTATCGGCATATATACTTTTACAAGATGGAACTTATGAAGATATTTTAGACAGAGAAGAAAATTTAATTAAAGCAGAAAAAATTGATAGCGTAAGTAACGAAATCAACGAAAATTTTAGTACTCTTATTAATATTGAAATGAGTGTAAAGCATGAAGAATATTAATGATTGTATTGAAGAAAATGAACATAAGAAACTATTTTTTAGAAGAGAACAAGGCAAGACTTTCTTATTAAAATCAGATAGGGAATTTCTATGTAAAATAGTTGCTGTGGATAATTGTGTCTTTAAAAATTCAGAATTAAAAAGATGCGACTACTTATTTTTAATTGATGCAAAAGAATTTAATCCAAAGGCTTTTTATGTAGAGCTGAAAGGAATCAATATTAAATACGCTTGCGAACAATTGTATAATTCTATTAAGTTGACAAGATCAGAGATTTTAAAATATGAAATTGAAGCGAAAGTAATATCAGTCAAAAATTTTCATCCAAATCTTTTGAACAATGAATATTTTAGAAAGGTAAAAAAGTTGATTAAGAGAGAAATATCATTTCATAAAGTTCACAAGGGTAATAATTTTACCCACACTGAGACTTTATAGTTAAAGCGAAAAAATTACAAATGGAACATTACACAATGAGCCTCACTTTAAAAATCTGGCGTCAGAAAAATGCTGAAGCAAAGGGTAACTTTGAAACTTATCAGGTGAAAGATATTTCTTCTGAGATGTCGTTTCTTGAAATGTTTGATGTGTTGAATGAGAGATTGATTCATGAAGGGAAAGATCCTATCGCATTCGATCACGATTGCCGGGAAGGTATTTGCGGCTCGTGCAGTATGTATATAAATGGAAGAGCGCATGGGCCATGGGAGAAAAACACAGTATGCCAGTTGCACATGCGTGCCTACAAAGACGGAGACACTATAGTAATTGAACCGTGGAGATCTGTTGCATTCCCTGTTCTCAAAGATCTGGTAGTTAACCGCCGGGCATTCGACAGGATTATACAAGCTGGCGGTTATATATCAGTAAACACAGGTAACGCCGTTGACGCAAATGCAATTCAAATCGATAAGTATAAGGCTGATGAATCTTTCATGGCCGCCTCCTGTATTGGTTGCGGAGCTTGTGTAGCAGCGTGCCCTAATGGATCAGCAATGTTATTTGTAAGTGCAAAAGTTTCACAACTTGCCTTGCTTCCACAAGGGGAGCCGGAAAGAAATACAAGAGTGCTAAATATGGTTGGGCAGATGGATAAAGAGGGCTTCGGTAACTGCGGAAATATCTACGCTTGCGAGGCTGAATGCCCTAAAGGAATTTCAGTAGAAAATATTGCCAGGATGAATAGGGAATATCTTGGAGCGTCTCTCTCATCAGAAGTATAGAAGCTTCTTTTCGCTTTTTTCATTTTACTATTACGCTGACTATGGCGCTAATGGTTATCCCTTTCCACCAGCTTCAGTAGGAATTAAAAAATTGCATCAAATTGTAAAGCTCAAAAGTTATAAAGACTTTGCAGAATTGTAAGTATTTGTTTCTGGTTTGCAATGGTTTTAAAATGAAAGTTTTTCTCTATCTCTTTCATTCCAACTCTTCTGGTTTATATTTTCCATTTTCGTAAATCCCTATTTCCAAATTAGTAAATCATCACTCGTTAAGACAAATAAGTTTGCGATGATGAAACAATTATTACTAATAGCGATAGGCTGTATCACTTTTTCCGTAAGCTTCCCGCAGTACAAAACAAAGGCCCAGCAACAAATTTTTACCAACGAAGATTCATTGAGCTCAGGCGTCACCACTGCTAAAACGGTTATCTCCGGCTATGGCAGTGCTGCTTATCAAAGAGATTTCAATAAGTGGCAATCAACCGCTACCCTTGAGCGGGTAGTATTGTTTGTTGGTCACCAGTTTAATAAAAAGATTGCATTTTTTTCTGAGATGGAGATTGAAAATGCAAAGGTGGAAGGAGGAGAGAGCAACGGCGCGGAAATAGCGATGGAGCAGGCATTCCTTAAGTTTAATTTAAGCGCTAAACAATATCTGATTGCAGGCTTGTTTATTCCACGCATTGGTATTTTAAATGAAAATCATCTGCCCGTAAATTTTAATGGGGTCGAAAGACCCATAGTTGAACAATTAGTAATTCCGGCAACATGGCGTGAACTTGGCGTCGCATTTTATGGTGCTGCGAATCGCATCCCAATAAATTACTCACTTGCAATAATGAATGGGCTTAATAGTGAAGGTTTTGAGCATGGCACCGGCATTCGTGGTGGAAGGGCAGAAGGCAGTAATGCTTTGGCAAACAATATTGCGGTAAACGCTGCTCTGCAGTATACTTATAAAAACTTTAAATTCCAGGTTTCGGGATACGCAGGTGGCACTGTTGGTATTAATAAGCTAAGTGCGGATAGTCTCGGGCTTGACAGTGGAGCATTCGGCACGCCGGTATATTTGGGAGAGGCCGATATGCAATATGCGAGTGGCGGTGTTTCATTTAAGGTTTTAGGAGTTTATATAAGTTACCCAGGCGCTGCAAATATTAATACCGCATATGCAAAAAATATTGCAACGGGAATGTACGGTGCTTATGCCGAGTTGGGATATGATTGGTTTTCTGAAAAGAAAGAAACGAAACAACAATTTATAACTTTCGTTCGTGCAGAATTACTTGATTTGAATGCTCAAATCCCTGCTCCTCCTAAAGCAATTTATGATGGCACTCAAAAGCAGTCGCATATAATTGCAGGTATTAGTTATCTGCCAATACAAAATATTGCAGTGAAAGCCGATGTAAGAATTGTGCACACTGGCCGGCAAAATCCCGGACTTGTGATCAATCCGCCGCCAAATGCTTTGCCATACAGACAGGACAATCAATTTTTAAACATTGGAATTGGTTATTCTTTTTAATCGCTCACTTAATTCAACGATCTCTTACAACGGAAGCCAATCATAAAATGCAACGAAGAGTTTTTATAAAATCAGCCTGCAATACTTGTTTACTGGGAGCAGCAGGTTTTCTGGCGGCACAAATACCTGGCTGCAGCCCTGCGTCTTTTCCAATTTTTAAAACGGATGTGAAGGATAGGAAGATTGAAGTACCGCTTAGCTTGTTCGAAAAATCTCCAATGCAGATAGTTCGCCCAAAGAATATGTTTTATGATATAGCCGTTCAGAAGAAAAATGATAAAACCTATTCAGCGTTATTACTTCTTTGCACGCATCAGCAAACACAACTAACAGTAACGGGCAAAGGTTATAGTTGTCCTTTACACGGAAGCAATTTTGATGAAAATGGGAATGTTCTAAAAGGACCTGCAGAAAGTCCTTTGGAACATCTTAATATATCTGTCGTAAATGACAACCTTATTATTCAAATTTAATTTTCTATTATGAAGCGGATTGTATTACCTCTATTCATTTCGACATTGATTTTTATAAGCGCCTGCAATAAAGCACACAACATTGCCACCACTGATACTGATTTCAAGACCCTTGAGCAAACTGTAATTACTGACTTCGCTAATAATGTCGCCTTAAGTAGTTATTTAAAATTGAGTGTTGCCGCGGCGAACTTCAACTCCACAATCCAAACCCTTAATGATGTAACCACCGACGACAATTTGCAGAGATCGCGGGATGCGTGGAAAAACCTGCGACAAGTATGGGAGCAATGTGAGAGCTTTTTATTTGGGCCGGTTGAAGACAATGATTATGATCCTAACATGGATACCTGGCCCACTGATTATGTGCAATTAGATTCATTGCTTGCAAGTAATTATCCATTAGAAGCATCCAATATTCAAAATCTTACTTTGTCATTACGCGGATACCATCCCATTGAATATTTAATTTTTGGAGATCATGGCAACCGGAAAGCGCTGGAACTCACGACAAGGCAAAAGCTGTATATGAACAGCCTTTCGGCTGACATTATGAATACATGTAATGCACTCTACCTGAGTTGGGCCAGTGCACCGGAAAGCTTTGCAGAACAGGTGGTAACTGCGGGGAACGGCAGTACCCGATATTCATCTAAGCAAGAAATTTATATGGCTTTAGCTGGTGGTCTCATCGATATTTGTGAAGAAGTAGGAAATGGAAAAATGAAAGAGCCTTTTGACGCTAAAGATCCATCAATTGTAGAATCTCCTTATTCAGGAAACTCTGCGATAGATTTTAAAAACAACATAATCGGAATCCAAAATGTTTACATGGGATTAAACGGAGGCAAAGGATTAAAAGACATTGTTGCTGCAAAAAATAAATCGTTGGATAATAGCCTGCAATCCAAAATCAATGCAGCCATAAATTCGTTTGATAATATCACAGTAACTTTTGAGGAGGCTATAATAAGTCAGCGGCTGCAGGTCCAGCAAAGTATGAACGCACTATCCGATTTGAAAGATGCGCTGGAAAATAATCTTGTGCCTTTCATTCAAAATAATATTCTTGATTAAAACAATTGTTTCAATCAACTTAAATCATGATAGCAGCAAACGCCCTATAACATTATAAATTTTTATTATAAAAAGTTATGAAGAGTTGGAGTATTATTCTGAGTTTAATTTTTTTAGTTTTCGTTTTCAGCATGTGTAATAAGGCAGATGTGTTTAGTGAAGAAGGATATGATGATCGGTTGAGTGGGGGCCTTGCTACAGTTTTCGATGAAACATCCAAAGCGTTTACACACTCCGTTAGTGGTTTAAGTACACGTGAGCAATTAGTGCATGAAATCGGCGACAAAGCTTTTGAACAAACATTTGTAGCGGCTGGCTCGACTATTTTCGGAGGCCTCGGGCCAGTGTTTAATAATGTATCATGTATATCCTGCCATCACAATGATGGCAAAGGAACTCCTACTGCGGGACAATCTACTTCCTCTCTTTTATTTCGTATCAGTCTCCCCGGTCAGGATGCACATGGTGCACCACTCCCGTTACCAGGCTTTGGTTTGCAACTACAGGACCAGGCCCTGTTTGGAACACAGCCGGAGGTACACATGCAGATTTCATATACTGATGTACAGGTTAATTATCCTGATGGATCATCAGCAATTTTACGCAAGCCAGAGTATCTTATTCAGGCGCCTTATATTCCTTTAGCGTCATCGTATGCTTTATCAGCGAGAATGGCACCACCTGTATTTGGTGTTGGGTTACTGGAAAATATTCCCGAACAAACTATCCTTTCTTTTATTGACGCTGGTGATAACAATGGAGACGGAATTACCGGCAAGGCGAACTATATTTTTGACTCCACAACAAATAAAAATATTCTTGGCAGGTTTGGCTTTAAGGCGAACGCATCAACTATTTTATTCCAGGTGGCAACAGCATATCAGCAGGACATGGGTGTTACAAGTTATGTTCAGCCAAAAGAAAGCAGCCGTGGGCAAATGCAGGATGATAGAAAATCTGACGATCCCGAGCTACCGGATAGTATTGTGAATGCGGTCGCGTTTTATGTAAGATCGCTGGCTGTGCCCGCACGAAGAAATGTAAAGGACGCTGATAACAAAAGAGGCGAACAGCTTTTTAAACAGATCAATTGTTCAGGCTGTCATCAGCCAACTGTACAAACAGGAACGGATATTAATTTTCCGCAACTATCCAATCAGCGCATACATCCGTATACAGATATGCTCGTCCATGATATGGGAAACGGTCTTGCAGATAACCGGGCTGACTATCTCGCATCAGGCAGTGAATGGCGAACTACACCTTTATGGGGCATAGGGTTGTTTGAAAAAACAAATGGTATACCTTTTTATTTACATGATGGCCGGGCAAGAACTTTGGAAGAAGCAATCTTATGGCATGATGGCGAGGCAAAGAAATCAAAAGAACAATTTATGGAGTTAAACAAAGCTGACAGGGATAAACTTATAAAGTTTTTAAAATCCTTATAAATCTTCTGTGCTCTGAAATCAGGAAGGTAGCGATTCCTGGTCTCAATTTTACGCTTTAAAGAATCAAAATTGGAAAGCAATCGCTCATACAGGCTTGTTATATTTTTCAATTTTGATAAATAATATAACACACAAAACACCAACAGTAAAAAGGCTTCTCCTGTTAACAGGTTCGCCGTATCAGTTGCGCCCAAATTCAGACCAGTCAAAATAATCGGAGGTAGTTATTCATTTTAATCCTTGTCCCTGTTCCTCAATTTATTTGTGCAGATTAAGCTTTCATTAAATATTGAAAGAGTTCGCAGCACTTGGCATAAACAAGATATCAATTTTTTATTTTAAAGGGTGAAAACACTATTTTTAAAAAACATTAAATGAGCCACGTCCGTAAGTATCGGATAAAAGTGTAACAACTGCTTTTTATATTGATTGAATAAAGACTTCAAATCTCTACCTTGAAATTATCAGATTATTTATATCGTATCACGCATTGGGAAACCTGGCATTACCTTGTAAAGTACATACCTCTAAGCCCCGCGTGGCTTTGGTATTGTATGAAGTCTGGTTCGTTGTGGTTCTTTACTCCATCAAATCCCACGTTAACATTCGGTGGATTTGAAGGCGAAAGTAAAAATGAGATGTACCTGCAGTTGCCCCCGGGAAGTTATCCTAAAAGTATATTTATTTCTCACTCACTATCTTTTATGAAAGTGGAAATGCATGTAAAAGAAGGCGGCTTTATATTTCCATTAGCAGTAAAGCCGGATATTGGGATGATGGGATTCATGTTTAGGAAAATTGAGAATATTCAGCAACTACAAAAGTATCACAGTGCAATGAGCACTGATTATATCGTTCAAAAACTCATTGACTTTCCTTACGAAGTAAGCGTATTTTATTATAGGTATCCTAATCAATCAACAGGGCATATTACAGGATTTTTAAAGAAAGAGTTTCTTGAGGTTACAGGCGATGGGGAATCTACTTTGTTGAAATTAATACTCAATTATTCGCGTGTAAGATTTAGGGTTGAAGAAATGAAATTGAAACATGGGAAAAGATTAAACGACATAATTTCTAAAGGTGAAAATTATCGCTTATCCTACGCTTTAAACTTAAGCCGTGGGGGAAAGTTAGTGAGCCTTGCTCATGAAAAAGATTCCAGGCTATTAAAAGTGTTCGATGAAATTAGCAACTATTCGAAGCATTTCTATTATGGACGCTACGACATAAAATGTTTATCAATTGAAGATCTCAAAGCAGGTAAAAACTTTTCTATTCTTGAGTACAACGGCAGCGGTGCCGAGCCGCATCATATTTACGGCGATGGAAACAATTTAATTCAAGCCTACGGGATTGTTCTTCATCATTGGAAAGTATTATATGCTATTTCCAAACTCAATCATAAGAATGGGCAACGATACTGGAAATATAGGAGAGGTTTAACCTTTTTAAGGAAAGCTAAACAGCACTTTAGAATCCTCAAAAAGTTAGATGCAACTTTTAAGATCTAAGGAGACTTTTCTTGGCACGTTTTTTTAATTTCAACAACGAATCAGATTAGGTAAATATGAAAGCTGTATATGACAATGAAAAAATCAAAGAAGAATATTTTTCTTTTGTTGACAATAAAGACTTTGCCTGCATTGCAGCCAAGGCGGCACTTGCAAAACAACAGATAGAATGTTTCGTAGCCGACAGTATTGCTTGCCCAAAAGATGATTATGCCATTTTGCAATTTCTATATTCCTTCATCGACGATTATAGAAATTCAAGCGAGCTTTATCATTCGGCTGCAGTTATTTTTAAAGGTAATGAAGTATATAATGAAGAGGTATTTGACAAAATGATGTGGCAAAGATTACAGGTCCTTTCAGATATGGATTCTCAAAGATATGGTTATGATACACGGGTTGATAATGATCCTAGCTCACCCGACTTCAGCTTTAGTCTTAAAAAAGAATCTTTTTTTATCATAGCGTTACATGCCGCAAGCAGCAGGCCTTTGCGAAGGTTTAAGTATGCCACATTGGTTTTCAATCCGCACATGCAGTTTGAAGAATTGCGAAAAACCGGCAAGTATGATAAGATGAAAGATGTTGTAAGAAAACGTGATCTTGCTTTCTCGGGTTCTATAAATCCCATGCTTGCTGACTTCGGCGGTGCTTCTGAAACTTATCAATATAGCGGTCGTCAATATACTTCTGCCTGGCAATGCCCTTTAAAAATAAATCATGGACAAGCTGAACATAATAGCGCCTCGTAGCGGTGTTTCTCTCATTTTAAAAAAAAGCCAAAGGCTTAAGGTCGTCGATATAGAGGGCGAACAAGTATCTGATTTTATTTGCTTTAATCAAAGTGATGTGTCAGAATATCTTTCTTCCGGGCGAACAATCGATTATGCGGAGACGATATTTCTAACAAAAAATCATTCATTCTATTCTAACAGGAGCAACATAATGTTTGAAATGGTCGAGGACACTGTTGGCAGGCACGACTTTCTGCTTACACCCTGCAGCGCTGATACATTTAGGATTATCTATGGACATACTTCCCCACACCATGGTTGTTTAGGGAATCTTGCAATGGCCTTAAAACAATATAAAATTGAAGAAGACGATATACCTACCTGCTTCAACATTTTCATGCACGTTACCGTTAACGGTGACACGGGGAAGATCGGTGTACTGCCTCCAAAAAGCAAAGCAGGAGATTATATTCTGATTGAGGCAAAGATGGACCTGGTAATTGGGATGACTGCATGCTCTGCTGAGATGTCGAATAACTACGCTTTTAAACCCATTGGATATAAGATAGAGGATTAGATTCACAACGCAAATTAAACGCATACGAACTAAAGAACAAACCCCTTTGACAGTGTTGATTTAGTCAATACGTTAAGAAAACGAAAGCTTTCCTGCAAAGTTTATTGAAATAAAAAAGCCTTGCAAGCTTACGCTGACAAGACTTGTATTTTACCAGTGCCCGGAACAGGAATCGAACCTGCACATCCTTGCGAACGGCAGATTTTGAGTCTGCTGCGTCTACCAATTCCGCCATCCGGGCTTTAATTTTGGGAGGCAATATTACGCATTCCGCCTAATCTCTCCAAAATACGTTTGAGGTATTTCCTCTTATAATAATAATCTTTCACCTGCAGCAATTGCGCATCTGTTGTTCTCTCTTCATTATAGTTTTCAACAATGTTTTGAACTTCAGCATACAGCGTCTTTTCAAGTTGGAAAATTTTTGTTTCTGTCTCTTCAACATTTAAAATATCGTCGTCCATCAATGCTTCATTAAGCTCCATCATTTCCATTAAAAAATCCGGTGGCAATTCATATTTTTCTTCTTCCACCAACAAGCCTTTTATTTCAAGAACGTACTTTATAAGTGCGTCAGGCTCTTTCAAAGTCTTAAACCCTTTATTGATCAAGGAAGATTTTTCCAGCGCTTCATTTTGCTCTTCCTCATTTGCATTCGTAAAATAATCAGGATGATATTTTTTTTGCAAAGCAAAATACTGTGATGCAACTTTTTTCTGATCAACTGTAAGGCTAACGGGTATTTCAAATAATTCGAAATAATTCATGCCCGAAGTTATACCAAAATGATTTTTAAATAATTGCCTGGTTTCAAAATATAATGCCAATCGCATAACGATTGAGTTCAATGATTGTTGATTCACTACACATCAGTATTACAAATGAATGTTCAAGGGAAAATGTAAATTGCTACTTTCAAAAAATAAATGAATGCTTAAGATAGGATTGATTAAGGAAGGAAAAATTCCTGCAGATAATAGGGTAGCACTTACGCCCGAACAATGTAAATGGATACAGGAAAACATGAGCATCCGCATTATAGTGCAGCATTCGGAAACAAGATGCTATAAAGATAAGGAGTACACCAGTGCAGGGATTGAAGTAACTGATGATGTAGGCGATTGTGATGTTTTGCTCGGAATAAAGGAAGTTCCAACAGCTATGCTTATACCTGGAAAAACTTATTTCTTTTTCTCGCATACAAAAAAGATGCAGGCTTATAATCAGCATCTTCTGCATAATATTATCAGCAAAGAAATTACACTTGTCGATTATGAGTGTCTCGAACATGATGACGGCACACGCATCATTGGCTTTGGCTTCTTTGCGGGTGTCGTAGGCGCTCACAATGGAATGATGGCTTATGGCAATCGTACCGGAAATTTTTCTTTATCCCGGGTTTATAAACAAAAAAATTTTCAGCAATTAATTCATACTTATTTTGGATTAAAGCTTCCTACAATTAAGATTGCAGTAACAGGCAGTGGGAGAGTGGCCCATGGCATTTTAGAAATTATGAATCTTATGGAAATTCATGAAGCTGAGCCCGACGAGTATTTGAATGAAAAATTTTCTTATCCTGTATATGTTCATCTGAAAGGTGCGGACTTGTATAAGCATAAACTTACGGAGAGGTATAGCCGTAATGAATTTCATACAAATCCGGGAAATTTTATTTGCCTGTTTGATAATTATCTCAGCGAAACTGATATTTTAATGAACGGTGTTTATTGGGAAGAAGGTATTCCAAGGCTGTTTGAAATGAAAGACCTGAAACGGGAAGATTTCAACATAAATACTATTGCGGATATTTCTGATGACCATAACGGCTCTGTGCCTTGTAATCTTGGAGACGGAACAATCGAAAAGCCCGTTTATGGTATCAATAAAACGAGTGGTCTTGTAACTGAACCATACATTGCCGGATCAATAGATGTAATGGCTGTGGGAAATTTACCTAACGAATTGCCGAGAGATGCAAGCAGGTATTTCGGTGAGCAGCTCATCAAATACATCCTTGAGGATTTAATAAACGGCGGATCAAAAGTGCTAAGCCATGCCACCATCGTAAAAGATGGAAAGCTGACGGCAGATTATAATTACATGAAGGAATATGCGGGTGTGTAAGTCTTTGCAAGCTTATCATAAGTATAAATAGTAATCTTTCATCAACGAGATAAACTCCGAAGTGTATTCGTTCGAATTATTCCTGATAGAAAGTTCACTTTGTTTTACCGGGTGTTGGGTTTTTTCCAGTATCAATATTGTCCGGAAATAATTATGCTTAATTGATTGCCGGATGTGAAGTTTTTCCACTACAAATAATGAATGGCTTGCGGCTTCCTTTTCAAAATATTCTTGTCTTGAATGCGGAAGTAGAACTGCAAAACAGCCATCTTTCGCAAGCAATCCTTCCACAGCGACGATAAGTTCATTAAGATGAAGGCTATTGCTATGCTTCGAATTCTTCTTCCCCGCATCTTGTGGCACGAGATCGTTTTCAAAAAAAGGAGGATTAGATATAATGTAATCGTATCGCGAAGCTGCATGCCATTTTTTTATATGTCCGCAAAAGACCTGCAGGCGATTGTTCCATGGAGAGGCATTAAAATTTTCCCATGCCTGGACTTTGGCGTCATCATCTATATCTATTGCATGAATTATAGCGCTTGTTTTTTGGGCAAGCATCAGGCTTAAAAGCCCCGTGCCCGTTCCTATATCTAATATTTTTTGTGGCGACTTACTCTCAATCCCGCTCGCTATCCATGCTCCAAATACACAAGAATCCGTGCAGACTTTCATGCTGCATTTATCTTGTTCTATCCTGAATTGTTTAAACTGAAAGTATTCGTTGGGCATTCTTTACTTTATGTAAAAATCATCTTTAGAATGAAGAAAGGTTCTCTGTACAAAAAATAAGGCCGGATCATTATTGTTCGGGTACGAATTTTACGGGTCCCGAAGTAAATTAAAATTATGATTTATCAGGCAATAATATTGGTAAATAACCGTCCATATATTTTACAAACCTTTGTTAATTAAACCGCCTATTTTTAAGGCACAAATCTATTTTCTGTTATTTTTACGTATGAATTCTTTAATGAAATTTATTATGAGCAAAAAGTTTTTACCTGTACTTTTAGTACTTATCTGCGGAGGTTTATTCCTCACTTATGGAGTTATGGGCCGTGGGGATAGAAAGGATGATAACCCCAAAAGCAAATACGAAAGAATACTTCGTAACGTCGGCATTGTTTTAGAACAAGGCCATTACAGCCCTAAAACAATTGATGATAAATTCTCACAGGAAGTTTTAAAAAAATATATAGACGACCTCGATCCTGATAAATATATTTTCTTTCAAAAGGATATTGACGATTTTAAAAAATATAATACCAAAATCGACGATGAGATTCATGGTGCTCCATTGGAATCTTTCTTTGCGATAAGCAAAGTTTATCTCACACGTGTAGACGAGATTTCAAGGTTTTATAAAGATGTTCTTGCAAAGCCTTTTGATTTTACCAAAGATGAATCACTACAACTAGACGGAGACAAACGAGATTTCCCTGTAACAGATGCTGAGCGTTTGGATTATGGAACGAAGCGGCTTAAGTACCTTGTAATTGGGCGTTTCGTTGATCTCCAGGATGAAAGAGATAAGCATGTTGCCGCAAAAGACTCCATATTTAAAAAGAATGGAGCGAAGGCAGATTCAACATTAGAACGTGAAGCCCGTCAGATTGTTTCAAGGCAAATGGATAGATATTTCCAGACGCTTAAAAACCACAATACTTCTGATGATATGTTCAGTGATTACGTAAACGCGATTACTGGCAGCATGGATCCTCATACAACCTATTTCGCACCTGTTGATAAAAGAAGTTTTGATGAATTGCTTAGCGGTACTTTCTTTGGAATAGGAGCTCAGTTAAAGGAAGACGATGGAAAGATAAAGATAGCAAGCCTTATAACTGGTGGCCCTGCCTGGAAATCAGGTGATGTTCAGCCGGAAGATGAAATTATTAAAATAGCGCAGGGAACACAGGAGCCTATAGACGTTACAGGTTACGCTGTTACTGATGCAGTGAAATTGATACGCGGTGCGCAAAAAGGTTCGGAAGTAAGGCTTACTCTTAAAAAGGCTGATGGTAGTTTAAAAGTGGTTCCAATTGTCAGGGATAAAATTTCCCTTGACGATACTTTTGCAAGAAGCGCAATTGTAAACGGAACACACAAGATTGGATATATTTATTTGCCGGAATTCTACGCTAATTTTGACGATCCTTCTGACCGTCGGTCAGCAACTGATGTAGCTAAAGAAGTGGAAAAACTTAAGGCAGAAAATGTAGAAGGTATTGTAATTGATCTACGTGGAAACGGCGGAGGCTCTTTAAATGATGTTGTTGACATGGCCGGCTTGTTTATTAAAGATGGCCCTATATGCCAGGTAAAAGGCCGTGATGAAAAGGCAAATATTTTAAGCGATAGGGATAAAGATGTTTTATATACAGGACCTCTTGCGGTGATGGTTGATGAACTTAGTGCTTCCGCATCTGAAATATTTGCTGCGGCGATACAGGATTATCATCGTGGTATTGTAATAGGCAGTTCTTCTACGTATGGCAAAGGAACAGTGCAGCGCAGCATCTCACTGGATCCTCAGTCAGAAAACCCTTTGTTTAATAAGCCTTCAGAAGGATTGGGTGATATCAAACTTAGTTTTAGAAAATTTTATCGCATTAATGGCGGATCTACTCAATTACGTGGTGTGGTTCCTGACATAATAATTCCTGATCGTCTTGAAAATGTGAAGTTCCGCGAAAAAGATAATCCCGATGCATTAAGCTGGGATGAAATTCCAAAAGCCAATTACTCTACATGGAATCCCGGTTATAGTTTTAATTCAGTTATCAGTTCAGTTAATTCTGAAATAAATCAAAGTTCAAGATTTAAGGGCATAAAAGACGATGTAAGCATGCTTGATAAATATAATGACAATGAAACCCCATTGAACATAGCTAAGTATCGGCAGAAATTAGCCGAGATAAAATTAACTTCAAAAAGCCTTGAGGATCTTTCCAAACTCTCGTCTGATCTCAACGTTGCAAGCCTTACCAAAGATTCGTTAGAGATTGCAAATGATAAAGACAAGGTTTCTAAAAACAAGCAATTTCTAAAAAAGATTGGAACAGATATTTATGTTGATGAAACAGTTAAAGTGATTGATAAGATTATAGGCGAAGCAAGTTTAGCGCAGGTCAATAATAAAAACTAAGCATTCCGATATTTGGATACATATTTTAAAGTAAAACAAGCCGGCATTCGCCGGTTTTGTTTTTTTTGCTAAGAAGCAAAGGTTTAAAAAAACGGGCGATGTGATAGGGTTTCGAACTAATTACATTGCATTTTTATTGTCGGCAAGCTCTCATAATTCATCAATAACAATAGCCTGATTTTAATTTTGTTTTTACCCTATCTTTGCCGCCTAAAATAAAAAAAATTGGCTACAAAGTTTTCAAAGGAAACTTACTTATACTGGTACGAACTGATGCTTTTACTTCGCAGGTTTGAAGAAAAAGCTGGCCAGATGTATGGTATGCAAAAGATTCGCGGTTTCTGCCATTTATACATTGGCCAGGAAGCAATCGCTGCAGGTTGCATGACTGCAACTACTCCTGATGATATTTTCATCACCTCTTACCGGGATCATGCACTTGCAATTGCAAAAGGTGTCTCCGCAAAGTCATGTATGGCTGAACTTTATGCTAAGGCTACAGGCTGTAGTAAAGGTAAGGGTGGAAGCATGCACATGTTTGGAGTGAAAGAAAGATTTTTCGGTGGACATGGCATTGTAGGTGCACAGATTGGAACAGGTGCAGGGCTTGCATTTGCTGAAAAATACAGGGGAACGGATAATGTTGTCCTTTGTTTTTTTGGAGACGGCGCTGCAAGGCAGGGTATTCTTCATGAAACTTTTAATATGGCTATGCTTTGGAAACTGCCTGTAGTATTTATTTGCGAAAATAATAACTACGCAATGGGAACTTCTGTAGAGCGTACTTCTAATGTACTTGACATTTATAAGCTGGCGGATGCATATGATATGCCCGGCGACAAAGTTGATGGAATGACTGCTGAGACGGTTCATGATGCAGTAGCAAGAGCTGTGAAAAGAGCAAGAGAAAATGGAGGACCTACATTGCTGGAAATAAAGACATACAGATATAAAGGACATAGCATGAGTGATCCGGCCAAATACCGTTCTAAGGAAGAAATGGAGGAATATAAACTTAAAGATCCATTAGAAACTATGTTGGTTAAATTAAAAAATGACTTTAAGATAACTGACCAGGATATCACGGAAATTAATGAAAGGGTGAAGGCGCAGGTAGAAGAATCAATACAGTTTGCAGATGAAAGCCCGCTGCCTGATGATAACGA
>JBDUEG010000036.1:0-16284 GCA_040002575.1 Ginsengibacter sp. | reverse complement strand
TGCCTTACCCTTTCCGGTTCAAGAAATTCTTTACTTTCTTCATTTATATAAAGTATGATATCGGTTCCACGGCTTTCCTTTTCTGTTTCTTCCAGGGTAAATTCAGGGCTGCCATCACATTCCCATCTTACAGCTTTTGCATCTTCTCTGAAGCTCTTGGTAACGATTTCAACTTTTTCACTCACCATAAAAGATGAATAAAACCCAAGCCCGAAATGACCGATAATATTTGCTTCGTTTTTACCTTTATACTTTTCCAAAAATTCTTCTGCGCCACTGAAGGCAACCTGGTTAATGTACTTATCAACTTCGTCTTCAGTCATACCAACGCCCTTATCGGAAATGGTAAGCGTCTTTTTTTCTTTATTAACTGATACAGTGATATCGATGTTACCGATATCTCCTTTTGCTTCGCCAATAGAAGAAAGGGTTCCTAACTTTTGCGTAGCATCAACGGCATTACTTACCAGCTCACGGATAAAAATTTCATGATCGCTGTAAAGAAACTTTTTGATGATTGGAAAAATATTTTCCGTTTGTACTCTTATACTTCCTTTTTGCATTTGGTAATTTTTTTCTTTGGTTTTCAAAAAAAATGCCACGTTGAATTTGCTGACAACATGGCAAACAGATCTCTTATAATGAACTTTATTCCGGTTTTACTGAGCCACTTCCTACGCTATTAATTTCAGGTGATTGCGGATTGCCGCGATAATAAATATCGCCGCTGCCTGCGGTATTTGCTTTTAAATGAACACTTGCAAAAACATGAGCATTGCCGCTGCCAGCAATGCTAACTGATGCATTTTCGCTTTGCAAATCACTGCATTTAAGATCACCACTTCCTCCTATTTCTCCATCAAAATCTTTTGTACGCCCCTTTAAGCTAATATTACCCGAGCCACCAATTGAAGCTGAAACTTTAGGAGCGTCAACGCGGCCCTCGATATCACCTGAGCCCGACACACTAATCGCAATCGCCCCATTATTTTTTATACCGTCATTCATGGTGATGTTTGCTGACCCGGAAGAGATTATTCTATCAAGTGATTGAACTTCGATATAAACTTTAGCATGGTCATCATTTATCGATGTATTGTCCTTATAACGAACCTTCAAAATGCCATTCTCCACTCTTGTGACAATTGCCGGCAAAACGTTTTCATCGTCCTCAACTACTACTGAAAAATTATCTCCCGAACTGATTTCAACATCGATACTTCCAGAACTTTCAACTCCATGAAAGCTTCCCACATTTCTTGTTTCTTTTTTTATATTTCCATTACCTGAAAGTGAATCGCCGTTAAAGCTAACATTGCACGAAACAAAAAGCAAAACTGCAGAAATAACGACTATGATTTTTTTCATATTAGTTTGTTTAAGGTTTAAGGGCTGCAAGTTACAAAGCTTCGATAAACTTTTTACCTTCGCAGCAAATGACAGAAAAAATTCTGATCCTCGACTTCGGCTCACAATACACCCAACTTATTGCAAGGGCCGTACGGGAAGCAAATGTTTATTGTGAAATTATCCCATTTTCAAAAGAGGTTGTGGTAACCGAGGACCTCAAAGGCATTATCCTTTCAGGTTCACCTTTTTCTGTAAATGAAGCGGGTGCACCCTCGGTAGACGTAAAATTTTTGGCAGAAAAATTACCTGTGTTAGGTATTTGCTATGGTGCTCAACTTATGGCAAGGTTATACGGTGGCGTTGTTGAAAAAAGTGATAAACGTGAGTATGGCAGAGCAAAGCTCCAGGTGCAAAAAGCGGATGAATTACTACTCAATGTTATTACTGACACGGACGTGTGGATGAGCCACAGCGATACTATCAAACAACTTCCCGAACACTTTTCAATTACAGCACTCACGCATTCAATTCCTGTGGCAGCTTTCAAAAGTGAAAACGGTTTGGGCAAAATTTATGGGCTGCAATTTCATCCGGAAGTATATCATTCAGCTGAAGGGAAAAAAATTTTAAAAAATTTTTTGGTGACTATATGTGGCTGTAAGCAGGATTGGACGCCTGCTCATTTTATTAGTGATACCGTTGCCGAGATCAAAAAAATAATTGGTGATAAAAAAGTTGTAATGGGTTTGAGTGGAGGAGTGGATTCAACGGTGGCGGCTACGCTTATACATAAAGCAATTGGGAAAAATCTCTTTGGAATTTTTGTAGATAATGGCGTCTTACGAAAAAATGAATTTGAACAGGTGCTCGAATCATGCAAAGGCATTGGACTAAATATAAAGGGTGTTGACGCAAAGGATCATTTTTATGCAAAACTTGCGGGCAAACCCGAGCCGGAAGAAAAGCGAAAAGCAATAGGCAAATGTTTTATTGAAATTTTTGATCAGGAAGCGCATAGCCTGGAAGGAATAGAATTTTTAGGCCAGGGCACTATCTATCCTGATGTTATAGAATCAGTTTCAGTGCATGGGCCATCAATGACTATTAAGTCGCACCATAATGTAGGTGGTCTTCCGCAGCAAATGAAACTAAAGTTAATTGAACCTCTCCGTTCCTTATTCAAAGATGAAGTAAGGAAGGTGGGCGCTGAACTTGGTATACCTGCAAATCTCCTGAACCGTCATCCGTTTCCAGGCCCTGGACTGGCAATTAGGATACTGGGAGAAGTAACCGAAGAAAAGGTACAATTGTTACAACACGCAGATTCAATTTTTATAGATGCTTTAGTGAAATATGATTTATATGCAACTGTTTGGCAGGCAGGTGCAATCTTATTGCCTGTAAAAAGTGTAGGCGTAATGGGAGATGAAAGAACCTATGAATTTACAATTGCACTTCGGGCTGTTACTTCTGTTGACGGGATGACTGCAGATTGGGCGCATCTGCCATATGAATTCCTGGCTTATGTTTCCAGTGAAATAATAAACAATGTAAAAGGCATTAATAGAGTGGTGTATGACATAAGCAGTAAGCCTCCGGCAACTATAGAATGGGAATGATTAGGAGCCAATGAACATTGAATGTTGGTTATTTTAAGTTGAAATTTTTCTTTTTTTAAATGGTCAATAATCGACTCTTAGACAAACATTGAAGTGAAAAATGCCTGGATGTTGCTATTTGCTTTTTCCAGCTTATGCCGATAAACTTATAGCATGAAAAAATATATCAGGATACTTGCAAACTTCATATTATTAGCGGGAACAATAAATTCATTTGCACAAAATAATTACCTGGCTTCCGGTTCAAAAGTTTATCGGGTGGCATTATTTGCTCCATTATATCTTGATTCCGTTTTCAATAACAGCGAGCTTAGAAATAGTAATTCAATTCCAAAATTCATAATGCCTTCTGTTGAATTTATCCAGGGTGCTCAAATTGCATTGGATACGTTAGTGCTTAATGAAAAAAGAGCTGAGGCTTTTATATATGATTCGAAATCTTTTACAAAGCCTATTTCATTCCTGATAAAAAATAAACTACTCGACAGCATTGATCTTATTATCGGCAGCGTAAAGGAGCCGGATTACCAGGAACTGGCAAATTTTGCCGTTCAAAAAGGAATTCCATTTGTATCTGCCACTTATCCAAATGATGGTGGCGTAACCCAAAACCCTTTCCTACTTATTTTAAACTCAACTTTAAGGGCTCACTGCGAAGGCATATTCAGCTACCTTGTTCAAAAGCATGGCACTGATAAAATTTATCTCGTTAAAAGGAAAGGGGATGACAGGATAGATAACTATTTTAAAGAGATAAATAACCAGGATGGTAAACCGTTATTAAATATTAAAACCATTATTGTTGACAGCTCAATTTCTTCCTATGGCTTATTAAGAAGAATAGATTCCACTCACTCGTCAGTAATAATAGGCGCAACTCTTAATGAAGGATTTGCAGCAAATCTCGCAGATGCCTGTTATCCTATACAAAAGAATCATCCACTTGCTCTTATGGGAATGCCTAACTGGGATGGCTTTAAAAGCTTAACAAAAAGAGATGCTTATCCCGAATTTCCTATCCTTTATACAACTCCGCATTACGATGCAAAAAATAAATTATTTGACAACGTTTTAGTTGAAAAATACTTTCAAGCCTACCGGTCGAAACCTTCTGATATGGCTTACAAGGGCTTCGAAACTGCTTATTTTTTTACAAATTTACTATTGAGCCATCCTGACGATTTCATGTCGCACATCAATGACGATAGTAGTGTTGTATTTCATAATTATAATTTAATTCCGGTTTACCTTAACAAGCAGAATACCTCACCGGATTATTATGAAAACAACCATCTTTTTATTATGCAAATATTAAATGGCGAAATTGACAGGGAATGGTAGAAGCGCTGATATTGTTAATTTGGATACCATCGTCATTAATATAGATTCATCGAAAACTTTATTGTGTGAGTAATAACAAATCAGGTATGACCAGTGCGAGATTAGAAGCATTTAGCGATGGCGTACTCGCTATTATAATTACAATTATGGTTTTAGAAATGAAAGTGCCTCATGGACATGACTTAGATTCCCTAAAACCACTTTTGCCAACGTTTCTCAGTTACCTTATCAGCTTTGTTTACATAGGAATTTATTGGAACAATCACCACCACATGTTATATGTTGTTGAGCATGTGAACGGGAAAGTCTTATGGGCAAATATTCACTTGCTCTTCTGGCTGTCATTAGTGCCCTTTGTTACCGGGTGGATGGGTGAAAATAATTTTGCACAGTGGCCTGTTATTTTGTACGGAATTGTATTGCTGATGGCTGGCATCGCATATTATATTTTGGCAAAGATTCTCATTAATATTCACGGCAAAGAATCAATAATAGGGAAAGCAATAGGTAAGGACAGGAAAGGAGGTCTTTCATTGATAATTTATGCAATAGCAATCGCTTTAAGTTTCATAAATGCATGGATAGGCCTGGGATTATATGCACTTGTCGCAGCCATATGGTTGATACCTGACACGAGAATTGAGAAGAAAATTGGAGAAGATAAAAACAATTCAGGCGAAGCAATTTAACTAATACCAGGACTGCACTGTGATAAATAATAGAACTATTATGTGCCAGACATTTTGTTCAGATGTCAGTTAATTCTCCACGATAAGTTACATAAACCGCCATTTGAATATAAAAATTCGTGAACAGTTAAAGATGTGCGATCAAAACAAATCAACTATTCATCAACTTCCTAAAAAAAATAATTATGTAACTTGAAACTTACTTCTATATGTAATCTTAAAAAAAACCATTTATGCATCGGAGGCTATTTCTTAAAAACTCTTTATTTTCCTTTGGTTCGCTTACAATTGCAAACCAAAATTTTTTTAAATCCTTTGCCGGCGACCCGTGGAAAATTACAATGCTCACAACGGATCTTGGAATATTTACCGAGAAGGGCGGGACTATTATATTTCATTTTTCCAGGGAAGGGACTACTGTTGTTGATGCACAATTTCCTGACTCAGCAGCGCACCTGATCAGTGAGCTTAAGAAAACAAATGAGCAACCCTTTAGATTATTAATAAATACCCACCATCACGGTGATCATACAGCCGGCAATATTGCTTTCAAGGATATAGTGACACGTGTGCTTGCTCATGAAAACTCTTTGATCAACCAAAAGAATTCTGCAGTGTCACAAAAAACGGAAGACAAACAATACTATCCCAATCAAACTTTTGGAACCGTATGGACAGAAAGGGCAGGTAAAGAAAAAATTGCCTTGCACTATTATGGTGCGGGGCATACCAATGGCGATGGAATCATACATTTTCAACATGCTAATGTGGTGCACATGGGCGACTTGGTATTTAACCGCCGTCATCCATTTGTTGACCGTGGAGCAGGCGCTAACATGCAAAGTTGGATGAATGTACTTTCAACCTCAATGAAAAACTTTAGCAGTAAAACAAAATATGTTTTCGGCCATGCCGGTGATGGCTATGAAGTAACAGGCTCGAAAGAAGATCTCCAGGTATTCCACGATTACCTGGGTAATGTTTTGAAGTTTGTTGGTGATGAAATGAAAGCCGGTAAAACAAAGGACGAAATTCTAAAAGCTACTGAGATACCGGGATCTCCTCAATGGAAGGGCGATGGCATTGATAGACCGCTTGGAGCCGCATACGATGAGCTAAACGCGTCATAGTAATTGAGATACTTTCTGCCGGTAAATAAATCAAATTCGTATTTGCTTTATAATAAAAATCCTTCACCTGGTTAAGTGAAGGATTTTTCGATATATAGATTTTAATTCTTACGGGACATTATTAAGCAGAGGCTTTACAACAAAGTTTTTGTTGGTAAACAACTTTATGTAGTAGATACCTTTTGTAATACCGGGTACATACTTCTCAAAAGAATTAAATCCTTTTTGAAGCGTAACATTTGTTTTCAGAAAAGTTCTTCCACTTGCATCAACTACTGAAAGATTCATTGTTTGTTGCTGATCGCTGTTAATCTTCAATGTGAGCATACCATTTCGAAGAGAAAAGATATCTGTTTGAAGCGTTTGAGCAGCGGTAGTTTCTTCGCTGATTTTTGAAGAAGCAGGATTGTCAATGTTTCCGGATTGCGTGAGAATATCCGGATTTGACGCCGGAGCGGTAAGGATACTTCCATTCTGTTCAAGTATGCTAAAACCCGCGAAATACTGCCAGGTTCCAAGCCGCTGTAGTGTTACTTTTATTTTACCACCGGATGGATTGATATTATTAAACCTGGCAAAATCATTCACGTTATTTGAAACAGTTATTGTGTCTGAAACATTTCCTATAATGAATCGTGTATCAGAAACATTAAGCGCCCTGCTCGCATATAATTCTATTCGATATTGTTTGCCATTGTTTAGGCCGTAAAAAGTAAGATCTCTGTCACTTGTAGCTATAGAATTAAATTGTAAAACAGGCGACGGGCATGATACAGCCCCTGGAGCATAATTGCTTCCATTATCTACAATTCTTTCATTTCCGCTTAGGTATGCGTTCACACTACTTTGAGTGTTGTCATCATATTTGAAAGAGTTACTGGTAAGATTGGAGTTTACATTCCAGTTATTCCATTTAGAATTGTTATACGGAGTCTTTCCATCATAAACGTTTACATGAATTATTTTTCCGTAAGAAGCAGGGGGTGGTACAACCTGAGACGATTGAAGCGTAATAATTACATCATCGATTGAGGTTAACCCACCGTTGTCGGTAACCGTTAACCTGACTGTATAAACACCGGTATTGATAAGTGTTATACTGGTAGTGTCTTTAGTGGCTGTTAACAAACTACTTCCTGAGGGCCCGCTAACAATGCTCCACTTGTAGCTCTTTATAGTTCCGTCAGAATCGTAAGATTGCCTCCCATCCAGGAATAGCTTAACCTTAGGAAGTTGAATTGTTTGATCTCCACCTGCATTTGCAACAGGGGCTTGATTTCCGGGAGGTGGTGGGGCAGTTCCTTTATTATATTCATATGCTCCCGCATCAAAGGCAACACCTTGTGGCCTGCTTATGCCGTCCACGTCAGCAGTAACTCCATAACTACTTGCATTAAGCCCTTTATCAATCGCCGGTGACGTGGATAAAAGGTGATAGTCATTAAGGTTTGAGTTATAAAAGCCAGCCGACGATATAACGGCTAACCTCACATTTTTTGATGTGTCAACCACAGTTTTTCCATCAATATTCACGTAAGGATTATCGTAAGGACTGGTATTATTAGGCTTAACAAGTAAGTTGTTATTAACCTTATTGCCCGCATTCATGGTGCCATAAGAATTAAATATGTGAATGGCGTTCCTGCCTGCATTGACAACAGTATTATTAAGTACGAATACCTGAAGCCCTCCATAAAAATTATATGGCTGGGGGCGATCATCAATTGCTATACCATCCTGCCTGCTGGAAGTGCCATCCCAGCCGGCGTTGGAAATTACATTATTGTAAATATTTATTTTACCTGTTCCGAATATTTCAAGGCCTTCGCCTGTTCCATTATTTATGTAATTATTGTAAACCGACCCATTGCTTTTGCCACCAAGAAGAATACCGGCCTGTTGTGAATTCATATTAGCCCTTCCGTAATTGGTGACCTTATTATTATATATTTCTGCATTGGTTGACGCAGCTACCTGTATGCCATCCCATCCGGTAGAATCACAGATATTATTGTATACTTTAACGCCAATCGCCTTTACCGGTTCTACATCAATTAAAGCACCTTTGCAATCTTTCACCGTTACTATCGATCCCGTATTAATAATATAATATCCCTCCCCGGTTGTATTGTGTACATAATTGTCGTGAAAAGAAATATCCTTTATAGTCCACCCTGTACTCCAGGTTCCGGGCTCACAATCATACGGATCTATTTTACATAAGAAACCATTCTGCACATTCTGAGCTTCGAAATGATCAATTTCATAATCACTGCTACTATCTCTTACAGACATTCCAACTCCGGTAAAACCTCCTTTCCAGTATGCTTTAAAACCATACTTGATGCCTGAAACTCCTGTACCTGTAAATTTGAAAAAGCGGCTGTTTACAATACGAAAACAATATGATGTCCCATTATTACCTGTATTAATTACCTGCCCGCCACAATTTATAATTGTTATGGGTTGTGTAGCAGTTCCCACAATCCCACTAAGAGATATGTAAGGATACGTGCCAGACTGGATGCAGCCCGTATCTCCAGGTTGTAAAAAATTGTTGTTGAAAAAATAGATTCCTCCGTCAGCTGCAATCGGAATCATTTTTCTTTTACCAGATGAAGTTGGAGGAGAAGATGCGGGAAGCGACGGATTAACAGTTACAGTTACGTCATTTACACCGGTATCGTCATCATCATCAGTTACTGTTAGTCTGAATACATAGGTGCCAACGGCATCCAGATTTGTAATGGAGGTATTCTGTGAATTAGGAGAAACAATTTTTGCCAATGTCCCTGAGATTTGTGACCATGAGTAA
The DNA here is from genome assembly GCA_040002575.1 of Ginsengibacter sp. Classification (GTDB taxonomy): domain Bacteria; phylum Bacteroidota; class Bacteroidia; order Chitinophagales; family Chitinophagaceae; genus Ginsengibacter. Next base: position 7,340 of record JBDUEG010000036.1, on the reverse strand, counting down.
GCCATAATAATTCCATCAGCATCTGTTCCTGTTCCATTCAGGGTTAAGGAATTTACAGGAGAATTAATTGTTACATCGCTACCTGCATTTGCAACAGGAGCCTGATTCTTTTTATTTTGATGCATAATGATCTGCATGGTATCAGCGCTTGTGGCACCTAGATTATCGGTTACTGTTAGTTCAAACTCATAAACACCAAGTACAAGCCCATTTATAACTATAACAGGTAAACTCGCATCTACGATACTTCCTGCCGAAGGGCCGGAAATTTTGGCCCACGAATAATCAACAATGTAGCCATCAGCATCTGAGCCACTTCCGGATAATATAGTAGTATTCAATGGCAAAGTAATTGACTTATCAATACCTGCATCTGCAACCGGCAATATATTGCCTGCGCCTTTCACGGTTACTGTTACCGCATCAGTTGCGGTTGCTCCGTCATTGTCAGTTACAGTTAACTGAAAAACATACACACCCTGAACCAGTGATGTAACTGAAGTTGAAGAAGAGGTCGATTTTTTTATGGAAAAAGAAGAAGGCCCGGAAATTTTTGTCCAGGAGTAACTGGAAACCTTTCCATCAGCATCAGTTCCAGACCCGGTTAAAGTGACACTACTGGAAGGTAAAGTAATTGATTGAGATGCTCCGGCGTCCGCTATAGGTGACTGATTATTACTGGAAGTTGCAGGTGCGGGGTTTCTTGCCATCCATTGGTATACATTCTGATTAATACCATCGAGCGAAAAATTATTTGGTGTGTTTCCATTTCCTCCATAAAATTCCTCCCAGCAGCAATGGCCGCCACCGCCATAATTTGTTGAAACGAAAATACCAGAATTTGCTGTCGTGTAGTTCATACGATCAACCCTTGTTTGTATATCACGGCCATCATTTATTTGTTCAAAGCCCAGCAGTCGTCCGCCTGATTTAGCAAAATTATCAAACAGATTTGGATATGGCTGGTTATCGTCAGGTCTTACCCCTTCAACTTCAACCACAGTTGCAACTTGACTTGCATTTTTATATGGACCTCCGTATTTATCAGCTGTAACATAAGTGGTGGAACACCAACCACCCATAGACAGACCGGTAAGATGTAAACGCTGGTTATCTATCCGATACATTTTTTTAAGTGCCTGAATCTTATCGTCTATGTCGATTTCAATTGGCCATAACGAAGACGGTTGTAGACTAATAACAATAAACTTAACACTGTCGGTTCCTACTTTTACATTTCCATTCCAGCCCTGGGAGATATATGCACCTGGACCGTTTTGAATTACAAGGCTCGCGTTGGAACCTACTTCGCCAGTACCGGGGAAAAAAATAATAGTAGGGTACGTTGACGACTTGTTTACATTATAATCCCATGGCAGATGGACATAAGCATTCCACCCATTTACATTCACCAAAGATTGTTGAGCAGAGGCATTGGTGAAATTTAAAAAGATTGAAATAAAAATAATTACAGAAAGATTCTTCGCTGAAAAGATGGCTTTTGATTTCATCATAAAACGTTAGATTCGAAAGTTTTAAATAGTTTGAAACAATGATTACTGTGTTGTTCATACGTATTGGATAGGTATAAAGATTCCCTGGCTGCTTAAAGGCCAGCAAATTTTAATAAACACTTCTTTGGGGAAAAATGGTTTTTAAATAGGAAAATAAAACTCGATTAATAATAGACCCGCGAAATGACAAAAATCGCACCAAAAGGGTGCTTATACTATTAAAAAATTAAATTAGTGGAAAACTATATTGATATGTTTGAAGCAAAATCTAAAATTCTTGACTTTTATCTACTTGATTGTAAGTAACATCGGCGGTTTATCAATAAATATTGGTTACGACAAGACCTCGTATTATGCGTGGAATAATTAATATTGCTTTCAATTTTAGCTAAACAAATCCTGTGTTCTAATGTTCCTCTAAAAGTTATTAGCGGCAACAAGTTGTAACTTTTAATTGTATGTCTAATCTTATTTCATTCACTGATAGAGGACTTTATTGTGAGAGGGGCGATTTTTATATCGACCCCTGGAAACCCGTAGATAGGGCTATCATTACACATGGCCATGGAGACCATGCATACCCAGGCCATAAATATTATTTGTGTCACTCTTTTACGAAGCCGATTCTTCAGTTGAGGCTTGGAGAAAATAATTATCAAACGCTTGAATGGAATGAATCACTTGATCTAAATGGAGTTAAAATCTCGCTGCACCCTGCCGGCCATATAATTGGTTCATCTCAGGTAAGAGTGGAGTTCAGTGGCGAGGTGTGGGTGGTGAGTGGAGACTATAAAGTAGAGGACGATGGTATCAGTGGCACATTTGAACCGGTAAAGTGCAATGCTTTTATCACTGAATCCACTTTCGGATTACCTATATATAAATGGAAACCTCAGCAGGAAATCTATGATAACATAATTACCTGGATTAGTAAAAATAAGGAGAATGGTAAGACAAGTGTTTTGCTTGCATATAGTCTGGGCAAAGCGCAACGGGTACTGCAGGCAATAAAGGAAACCACGCAAACTATATTTGCTCATGGTGCGGTTTTCAATATGCAGCAGACCTTAATAAATGCAGGCTGGAATATTACACCTGTAGTAAGAATAACACCGGAGACTCCAAGAGAACTATTGAAAGGAGCAATTGTTATCGCACCGCCAAGTGCTGATGGAACTACGTGGATGAAAAAATTTCAACCGCATTCTGTGGGTGTATGCAGCGGATGGATGCAGGTAAGAGGTAATGCACGAAGAAGAAATGTAGATGCTGGATTTGCATTGAGTGATCATGCAGATTGGGATGGACTAATAAAGTCAGTAAAGGAAACCGGTGCTGAAAAAGTTTTTGTTACACATGGTTTTCAATCAGCCTTCAGCCGGTATCTAACCGAAGAGAATATTGCAATAGGTGCTGAAGTAAAAACAAAGTATGGAACGGAAGAAGAAGAGGTAGCTCTTGATTTAAAAGAACAAGAAGTTTAAATGATCGACACCCAACAAACAGAGGATACTGGAATTAAAATATTGACAGAGATGTCGGGGTTGGAACTGTTTGCCCGATTGGTTACAGAATTAAGCACATCTACAAAAACAAATGATAAGCTTCAAAGCCTCGTCGATTATTTTGCAATAGCTCCTGATGCTGATAAAGTTTGGGTAATTGCAATTTTCAGTGGACGCCGGCCACGGCGTGCTGTCAACTCGCGGCTTATGCGTGACTGGTGTACGGAGATTACGAATTATCCACCATGGCTGTTTGATGAATGCTATCACACAGTTGGAGATCTGGCAGAAACGCTCGCCTTACTATTGCCGGAGACAAAGCAGCACAACCACGTGAATAAAAGTCTGTCACATTATTTAGAAACCTTTATTGCGATTGAAAAAGAAAGTGAATCTGTGAGAAAAAAGTTCATTCTTGAGAGCTGGACCCAAATGAACCGCGATGAAAGATTTGTTTTCAATAAATTAATTACCGGTAGTTTTCGGATTGGTGTTTCGCAAAAGACCATCGTGAATGCTTTAGCCAAAACAGTTGATCTATCAGCATCAGTTATAGCACATCGCATTAGTGGAAACTGGGATCCTGTAACTACTTCTTTCAATGATCTTTTAAGCGAGTCAGCGTCAATTACTGATTTTTCAAAGCCCTATCCTTTTTATTTAGCTTATGCCCTGGAAGAAGACGCATCAGTTTTGGGAAGCCCTGAAGAATGGCAAGCTGAATGGAAATGGGACGGCATCCGGGGGCAGGTTATAAAACGAAATCACGAACTATTTGTCTGGAGCCGGGGCGAAGAACTGATGACAGATAAATTTCCTGAATACTTTATCTTAAAAGACCTGTTACCTGATGGTGTTGTAATAGATGGCGAGATAATTCCTGCTGTTGATGGAAAGCCTTTAGCATTTGCAGTTCTGCAAACAAGAATAGGAAGAAAAAATATTGGGAAGAAACAATTACAAGATGCTCCAATTTGTTTTTTTGCTTATGACCTCCTCGAATTTAATTATGAAGACTGGCGCGAAAAATCTCTTGTTGACAGAAGAGCCAAACTGGAAGAAATTATTCTCCCAATAAAAAATAATGCTCCAAAGGAGTCCACACGGACAATTCAAATATCTGAAGTTATCAGCTTTTCACATTGGGATGAGCTTGCCGCCCTGAGGAGTACTTCAAGAGATATGAACAGTGAAGGCATTATGCTGAAAAGAAAAGATTCCATTTATAAAGTTGGAAGGAAAAGAGGCGATTGGTGGAAATGGAAAATTGATCCTTTGACAATTGATTGTGTGATGGTGTATGCACAAAAAGGTAGCGGCAGGAGAAGTAACCTATACACCGATTATACTTTTGCAGTGAAGGATGGCGACAATCTTATAGTATTCACCAAAGCATACTCCGGCCTCACGGATAAAGAATTTGCACAGGTTGATAATTTTGTAAAGCGCAATGCAATTGAAAAATTCGGCCCTGTCCGGACTGTAAAGCCTGAGCTGGTTTTTGAAATTGCATTTGAAGGTATAGCTGCAAGCAAGCGCCACAAAAGCGGAGTGGCACTACGTTTTCCACGTATGAGCCGCTGGAGAAAAGATAAAAAGATAGAAGATATAAATACCATCGAAGACTTGAAAGCGATGCTGAATATGTATGGGAAATGATCTCTTTTATTTTAGTAATCAAGAACAATATTTACACCTTCTTTTATCTGCCCAAGAATATGTTCGGAAATTGAACCGACCTTTTTCTTTAATCTCAGTTTAGAAATGGTTCTTATTTGAAATGAAATTACCTGGCTAACAGACTTTAATTTATTTATTTTATCAGGCTGTATAATTGGGCAACTTTTATAATTTTTTATTTGGGTTGTCAATGGGCAAATAATTACAACATTGTAATATTTATTCATTGAATCACCACTAATTATTACAACAGGCCTTACTCCACTTTGCTCACTTCCCTGAATGGGATTTAAGTCTGCCATCCAAATTTCCTTTTGCATTATTTTTCAAATTCTTTTATTTGTTCGAGATAATCCCCAAGGCCCCATTCAGCCATTTCTGTTAGTTCTTTGTTATTGCTGGCAAGTTCAAAAGTGTTGCGAAGCTCATGTCTAATTTCTTCTTCCAAAAGTTTCTTAACAGCAATTTCAATTACCTTATTTTTTGAAATTTTTTTCTTTTTTGCATACTCTGCTACTTCTTCCATCACTACATTTGGCAATGTGCTGGTGTAGGTGACTTTTTTATCATTCATATTTATAAAATATATTTACGAATATAAAATATATCCTTCGTCTGTCCAAGGCATTTCATTATCTAATTATACCTGATTGAAAGTAGAAAAAACATTTGGATATAAGATAATCCACGAATGGCTTCATTCAAAAGGCTATGCACCATTTGCTTTCCAGCAGGAAACATGGCAGCACATAATCAATAAAAAATCAGGTCTTGTAAACGCGCCAACCGGCTGTGGCAAAACTTTTTCTGTTTTCCTTGGGGCAATTATTGATTTCATAAATGAGCATCCTAAAAATTATAAATCAAAAAATAAAAGCGGGCTTCAGCTTTTATGGATTACTCCCTTGAGAGCCCTTGCAAAAGACATTGGGAGGGCTATGGAGGAAGTGGTTAGTGAATTGGGCATGGCCTGGAAAGTTGGAATTCGTAATGGTGATACCAGTATCAGCGACCGCCAAAAGCAAATAAGGCAAATGCCTGAAGTGCTTATTACAACTCCTGAAAGTCTTCACTTATTACTTGCACAAAAAAATTACCCGAATGTTTTCAAAACCCTCAAAATTATCGCCATTGATGAATGGCATGAGCTTCTTGGAAGCAAGCGGGGCGTACAGGTGGAGCTTGCAATCTCAAGAATAACCTCAGTTTGCAAGGAACATCATGTAAATAATGACTTATCACCGATTTCCAATTGTCCGTTATCCATTTGGGGCATCAGTGCAACCATTGGAAACCTTATACAAGCGCAGGAAGTGCTCGTCTCTCCCCTTTTCTCTGGTGAGGGGTCGGGAGTAAAATATTTGGGAGAAACAGTAACAGCTCAAATAGATAAGCCTATTCAAATTGAATCCATTTTCCCGGATGAGATGGAAAAATTTCCCTGGGCTGGTCATCTCGGAATCAAGCTGGTTGATAAAGTAATTCCGATAATCATGCAAAGTACTACCACGTTAATTTTTATAAATACCCGTGGCATGAGTGAAATGTGGTACCAATCAATCCTCACTGCATGCCCGGAACTTTCTGGAGCCATAGCCCTGCACCATGGCAGTATTGAGCAGGACTTAAGATTTTGGGTTGAAGAAAATTTGCATACAGGAAAGTTGAAAGCCGTGGTATGTACAGCAAGCCTTGACCTCGGCGTTGATTTTCGGCCAGTCGAAACTGTTATACAGGTTGGTTCGCCAAAAGGTGTTGCAAGGTTTTTACAAAGAGCAGGGAGAAGCGGGCACCGGCCAGGTGAGATAAGTAAGATTTATTTTTTGCCCACACATTCTCTCGAATTAATGGAAGCTGCCGCTCTTAAGGAAGCTTCAGAAATTAAATTGATTGAAAGCCGTGACCCGAGAATACTGTGCTTTGATGTATTGATACAATATTTAAGCACCCTGGCTATTTCTGATGGTTTTTATCCGGAGAAAATTTATGAAGAAATAAAAACTACTTATTGCTACAGGCATATTACAAAAGATGAATGGCACCAAATTTTACAGTTTGCAACTGCAGGTGGCGTTGCTTTACAACATTATGATGATTATAAAAAGATTGAGATAATTGACGGGCTTTATAAAATTAACAACCGGCGTATGGCAATGCGCCATCGTATGCATATAGGCACAATTGTAAGCGACCCCATGATGAAAGTAAAATTCATAAGTGGAGGCTTTGTTGGTGTTATCGAAGAATGGTTCATTGCAAGGCTGCAGCCCGGAGATGTTTTTACATTGGCGGGGAGAACACTTGAGTTTGCTATGGTAAAAGACATGACTGCTCTTGTAAGAAAATCGAATTCAAAGAAGTCAATCATTCCAAGCTGGCAGGGCGGCCGCATGCCTTTGTCTGCTAACCTGGGATTTATGCTAAGGAAAAAATTTGATGAGGCAGGCATGCTATTGCATAAAAAAGATAGAAAGAATATTGAAGAAGAGATTACATCATTACAGCCATTATTTGAGTTGCAGGAATATCTTTCTCACATTCCCAAACAAAATGAACTCCTAATTGAGCATATTGAAACCAGGGATGGCTTTCATCTTTTTGTCTTTCCATTTGAAGGCAGGTTGGTTCATGAAGCAATGGC
>JBDUEG010000035.1:0-16418 GCA_040002575.1 Ginsengibacter sp. | reverse complement strand
CGAAAGATGCAGGAAATGATATAACTGTTCCTTTTATGCCAGGCCGTATGGATGCGTCACAAGAGCAAACCGATGTTGAATCAGTTGGATATTTGGAACTTGCCGGTGATGGCTTCCGCAACTATCGCAAAACAAAAATGCAGGTATCTACAGAAGAGCTTTTAATTGATAAAGCACAATTACTTACTCTTTCAGCGCCTGAGCTAACTGTATTGATAGGTGGAATGCGTGCGATGGATACGAATTTCGATGGTTCCAAACATGGTATTTTAACACAACGTCCCGGTCAGCTTACGAATGATTTTTTTGTAAACCTGCTCGACATGAATACTGCATGGAAAGCAACTTCTGATGATAAGGAATTGTATTTAGGAACTGACCGAAAGACGGGTCAACCCAAATGGACAGGTACCCGTGCAGACCTGGTGTTTGGATCTAACTCGGAACTAAGGGCTATTGCAGAAGTGTATGCAAGTGCAGATGCGCAAGATAAATTTGTGAAAGACTTTGTGGCAGCATGGAATAAAGTAATGAATCTCGACAGGTTTGATTTAGCCTGATTTTAAAAGTTGATACATAATAAAAAAGGTAGCCTAAGTTGGCTGCCTCTTTTTATTTACACTCCCTGCGTGTATTACTATTAACACATGGCTTGCGATGAAGTATTTTACAATTAAACTGCGGTATTACAAGATGCGGCTCGTTAATTGCGACCATATATTATTATTTCAAGCTAACCTGATATTCCCCTGAAAATTTGCTCTTTTAACAATTATAAAAATTCAAATGAAAAAATTTATTTTCCTTTTACCTGTTGTACTGTTTGTTATGGCGGGGTTACCTGCGTTTTCCCAACAATATAAAACAATTGCAGATACGGCTGCCCTTAATAAAGAATACATTAAAGTAACAGCTGATATCGCTGAACTCAGTACCAAACTTAAGACGGCAGAAGATAATCTGGCGCACTATACTAAGAAAGCAGATAATGCTACATCTGACGCACAAAGCTCAGCTATGGCAACTACTGATAAAGCTTCACAGGCTACTAACGGAAGCGTGAAAGATGCCAGAAGAGCTAAACGGGAAGCAAGAAGATCGGTAAAGGATGCGAAAGATGCCAGGAAAGCAGGCAACAATCTTGACGATCAGAATAAGAAAATAAGTAACCTGAGTGACGATCTTGCAAAAAAACAAGAACGGTTAAAGGAACTAGATACAATGCGTACCGCAATAAATACTATACCGCAATAATAAATTTTATTCCCTACGGAAACTTCACAGTATTATTTTTTTTGAATGCTGAGGGCTTGGAAATTAAGCTAACTCCATTACATCTTTCTTTGTATCGATGGGTTTAACAGGTGTTATTACTGTACACCAAACGGACCGCGCATCCCGTAAAATAATTATTTCAAATGACCGTTTATATAGTGTCATTTATTTTTTAGTTTTAAAGAAGCCGGAGTAAAATCCGGTTTTTTCTTTTATGCAGAAATCGTAAGAGATCGTTATGACTGTTTGGCGTTATGCAATTTTTAGTTACCTGCCTCCCCAGGACTCTCAATATTCATTTGCGGGATATACCCTGCACTAAAAGTGTTTACGACAGATCTTGGCGTAAGTACCGTTACGGTTTCATTTTTAGGTATGGACAGTTTTGCATCATATCCCGCCGGCGTCCAATGATAGAGTTGCTGCCATGCCACCAGGTAGGGCGCTTTATCCATAAAAATAAATGTACCGCCGGGCAGGTTATCAATATTATCAAGCCAGGTTACTTTATTACCGCGGCCATTAATCCGTTCTGTATGCAGGATTTCATCAATAAGTTTTATTGATACACCTTCTTTGAACCCATATTCAGGGTTTCCTTTCAGCCAGAACATCTTGAAGCGGTGGTGATCTTGCCGGCGGCACTCACAGCAGGGCCGGTGGCCTGCGGCAAAAGCCGTGGCTTCATCTAAAAAGAATAGTTCAGTGTAGAGGCCCGGCGACATCATTTTCCTTTGCCTTCCTTTAAATTGTAACAGGCAGGTAAGCCATGCTTTTAATTTAAAGGGTCGTAATATTTTCGTAGTGCTATCGTGCAATTGGCCGCGGGTGCCCGTCCATGTACCACGTGCTTTCGTGTTTATAATATTCCCCAGGGGATCAACACGGTTTTGCATAATATTTCAAGCTATTTTTAAATGCGTTTTTTTATAGATTTATCTGCCACACCTGTTATATTATGAAGTTAGCGAACTTCGCCAGCTTTAATGCCAAAGTAAAAGCCCCTGTAACGGGGCTTCTTACCATAGAAAATTTTGCGATTACTTCGCCGGCCTTTTATATTGTTCAAGCCAGACAATTTTTCCATCTTTTACCTGGTTAATGTCATGGTAGTATCCGGAGTCAGCTTTACCGTTTTTGTAAGTATCTATTTCTTTGTACCAAGTCACGATGAATCCAGCTTTGGCATCGTTAGCATACATTTTTTGCCAAGCTTGCATATCTATACTTATTGAGCTAAGGCTATCGCGGTAAGTAGCCCACATCTTCATAATACCTGCATTAGGCAATACCATATGCTCACCGGTCGTCTTGTCCCAGGTGAGTGTATCACCATAAGCTTTTGCAACATTGGCCATATTGCCATCAGCCCAATCTTTGTAGCTAATTAATACTGTTTTAAGATCCGCATCTGATACGTCGGTACTAAAGCTGCTTGAAAAGGACGCTGTGTAGGGAAGATCAACGGCAGTGGCACTTGTAGTACCAGCGACAGTTGAGTCCTTCGTTACAGAAGTGCCTGTAGTCTTATCTGCGTCATTGTTACATGATAATAGAAATGCTCCCAGGCTGAAGCATAAAAGAAACTTTCTCATACTTGATTGTTTTGGTTAAAAAATGAATGAAAGGCTAACAGGCAGGAATCAATCGGAATGGATAATTAAAAGAAAGATAACCAAATAACAAACGCATCGGTAATTAATTTTATCGATGGCACTAACAGGCAGCAACAATTGAAAAGTATATTACATTGTTGCGATAACTTTCGACTTCGCTCTACACAGGCACAGTTTTTCCTTATAGCATGTTAAACAAATCTATGAGCCAGGCATTTGTAAAAGAAAGCGAAGAGCAATGGCTGCATGAAGTGCCGCCTACATTGCAGGCCTTAATAGTTTATTTAACAAGAGAGAATAATGGCATCAGGGTATATGAACAAAAAAATTATTTTGACGCAAAATTAAGTAAGACGATTCGTGTTATGAGTAATGGATTATCCTATTCTACTGATGATGAAAGCAAATGGTATATTGTATAATCAGCGTGACTCTTTATTTCGCAAGGCACTCTCTTACTATATTTAAAAGATCAGTTGCCTCAAATGGCTTTTTTAAATATCCCTGTGCATTGCTATCCTTTGTATAAGATTCTAACCTGTTAGTTGCAGAGAAAAGAACCACGGGAATATTCACAGTTGTTTTTGATTTCTTTAATTCTTTACAGATGACCCTTCCGTCTGATCCCGAAATAAAAATATCCAGGATGATAAGATCAGGTTTGTATGATTTTATTTTACCAAAGACTTCCGGCCACGCTGAAATAATTTCAACATCATAGCCCGCGTCAGCTAACATCCTTTTTACTACATCTAGTATAGGCTTGTCATCGTCAACCACTAAAATTTTAGTCATAGGGTTTATATAAAATATTTACTACTGGTTTTATAAAGTTAGCAGGAAATCACACAAACCTGCATATGTATTGGCTACAATATTAATCGGCATGGATCATTTTCCCTGGATTCTTTGCCGCCTTTGTGTACTAAAATGCCCGATTAACACCAGGACATTTTTTATGAAACTTTTGGTGAGTAATTAGCGCATCGCTTGTTCTGCTGCACTTTTTACAATGGCAAGATCATTAATACCACGGAACCCACTAAAGCCGCAGGAGATGCGTGTTTCATCATCTAGCTGTAAAGGCTGGCCGCCTTGCCATCCCATTAGGTCTGGCAATTCGATTCCAAAGTCTTTGTAATTAAGTTTATCAGTAAATACAAGCCTTTCAAATTCCCCGGTTTTGTAGCCGGTTATCCAAACCTGTGATGCTTTACGATAAGCTACATCAAAAAAGCTACGCCCCCGTACTTTATCACCGCCCCAGATTTTGCCATAAATGTTTCCGCTATCATCTATAATGCAAACGGCCACGTTGCCTGAAGAAATATTCCAATCGGAAGCACTGGTTTTATAGGCTGAGATATTGCCATCAATATTTTCAAATATCTTATTAATTATTTGCTGAAGCTTTTCGTTGGTCATCATTTTATTTGTAATATTTTATCTAAATATAAGAGGCCGGGCAGGCTTTAAATTTATGCAAATTGGAAGGATTTAAACGTAAAAATCTGAAATAGATAGTATTAATTAATGAGACCATTCTGCTACGATTTTCTTTATTATGTTGCTTCTGGTTGTTATTTTCGTATTCCAGATCCTAAAACAGGAATGGCGTATTTAAAAATTTTAGTGCATTTTTATATAGATTTATATTGAAGCACCGTTAAAAGAGTAACCCCATACTTCGAAACCATAATGTATTATGTCTGCAAGAACCCCGTTTGATTTAGTTAAAGACATTCTTGAATCTATTGAGCATGTCCGTGAGTATAGCAACAAGCTATCCATCGAAGAATTTTCCGCCGATTCTATGAGAGTTGATGCATGTTTATATAATGTGCGCATAATAGGAAAAGCGGCCTCAAAGCTATCAGCGGAGGTTAAAGCTGCCAATGCTGATATTCCCTGGTCTTCGCTTGAAGAGATGAAAAGCAAGCTGGTGCACCATCACAATGTTACAGATATTCAGCTTCTTTGGAACTATATTAAGTTTGAGCTTCCTTCCCTGGTAAAAAAACTAACCAGGCTCCAGTCACAATTATCTGGTGAGGAAAATAAAATAACTCCTGTTCAATAAAGTATTATCTCATTTCACTCAGAGCCAATTCGAACGTCTGAATAAATAATAAAGTATAATACAACTAACAATCGTCCCGGCAATAACAGCATGAAACCCATATTGCCACTCGGTTTCCGGCATGAACTTAAAGTTCATTCCCCAAAAACCCGCGACCATTGTGGGCACGGCTATTATCGCTGCCCATCCGGCGAATTTTTTTGACGTGTCGTTTTGAGATATGGAGATTAAGGAAAAATTTGCCTCTAACGCAGTATTTAATAACTCACGCGTATTATCAACCATTTCATTGATACGAATTATATGGTCATATATATCCCTGAAGTAAGGCTGGGTTTCCGGTGATATGCATTTAATGTCAAACCTCATAAGCCGGTTGCAAACATCAACCAACGGTGAAACTGCTCTTCGTACTTCTAATAATTCTCTCTTTAACTGGTATATCTGCTCTGTAGTCTCACGGCTCGGTTTGGCTTTAAAAATCTTTTCTTCAATCGCTATAAGTTCTTGTTCCATATCCTGAACCACCGGAAAATACCTGTCTACAATAAAGTCCATAATTGCGTATAGTACAAAGCCCTGTCCTTTACTTAGTAACTCCGGCATGGCCTCACAACGGGAACGCACTTCGGTATAGGAAACTGAAGAACCATGTCGCACACTAACAATGAAATTTTTTCCAACAAAGAAATGTGTTTCACCGAATTCAATGTGGCGCTCCGGCGTCATGTGAGATGTACGCATCACAATAAAAACAGAGTCACCGTATAATTCTATTTTTGGCCGCTGATGAGCCATGTGCGCATCTTCAATAGCAAGATCATGAAGATTAAATTCTTCCTGTACTTTATGCAATACTTCTTCGGATGGCTCGTGCAAACCAATCCAAACAAACTGGTTTGTCTTTTTAAGTACCTCATGCACTTCAGTCAGTTCTACATCAGCAATTCGTTTACCACCTTCGTAGGCAGCGCAGTTAAGGATTTCTTTCATAACTTTTAGAAGCAATCAAAATATAACAGAAAGGTCGTTAAACTTTTTTGAAATGAAATTACATTCGAAGCGAATGCAAATGTTACTCTTTTGATAAGAATAAAGAAATAGGACGGAAAATGAAACTAACGCAGATAATTCCTAACATTTACCCAATGCCTGTAAAATATCATCATCATATTCCAGCCCAATATAAATGCGTGTAAATCCCGCGTTATATTTGGCTTAAGAAATCAGTTGCACTTACTCTTTCATCTTCCTGTGTGAGCATAGCCAATTTTTTAAAACAAATAAGTTATACTCAATATACTGTTTTCAAAATGAAAACTTTATTCTATCTTTATGCGTGAACATAATAGTAAAGCGCTCTATATCATTTTACATAGATAAATATCCATTAGCGAAAACACCATTATTAGCGTGGTACAATGAGTTTCTAAAACAAGAATTTCAGAATTTTAATGAACTAAAAACCGTATACGGAAATGCGAGTATTGTGGCAAATAACAGGATTATTTTCAATATCAAAGGCAACGATTACAGGTTAATAGCTTCTGTGAATTTTAAACAGTTAGCTGCGTACATAATATGGTTTGGAACACATAAGGAATATGATAAAATAAATGCAGAGATAATTGAATTTGATACGACTATTTTAAACTATAAAGCAAGAAAAAAATGAAATGGAAAGTTATAAAAACGGAAGCCTCGTACCAGCGGGCCATTAAAAGATCTTTAGCGATTTTTCAAGCTAAAGAAGGCACAAAAGAAGCTGATGAGCTGGCTTTATTGTTAGTATTGGTAAAGGATTATGAAAACAGGCACATACATTTACCCAATATAGATGCTATTGAAGTTGTAAAGATGAAAATGAAAGAACGCGGCATGAAAGCCAAAGATTTGGAATCCATAATAGGTTCAAAGGGTCACATATCATCAATTCTTTCAGGAAGAAGGGAAATAACCTTGAAAATGGCGCAGAGGCTAAAAGACTATTTTGAACTTCCGGCAGAAATATTTTTACACTCAGCGTGAGGAAGAATAGTTGCGATATTTCTTTATCAGCATTTATCCAGTGCCTGTAAGATATCATTTAAAATATCGTCAGCATATTCCAGCCCAACTGAAATACGTATAAGCCCAGGCGTTATATTCACTTTCAATCTTTCTTCTTCAGTTAGCTTACTATGTGTAGTACTGGTTGGATGCGATGCAATACTTCTTGAATCCCCCAGGTTGGCAGTAACGGTTAGCATTTCTAAGCTGTCCAAAAATTTTCGCCCACTTTCAAGGCCGCCTTTCAATTCAAAGCAAACGATTCCTCCGCCATCTTTCATTTGCTTTATTGCAATATCATGTTGTGGATGACTTTTCAGGAAAGGATATTTCAGCCAGGATATTTTCGGATGATTCTCTAGTGCGTTGGCAATCTGAAGTGCGTTTTTGGCGTGACGTTCCATACGCACATCGAGTGTTTCAAGGCTTTTGCTTAACACCCATGCATTGAACGGAGACAAAGAAGGTCCTGTGTTCCTGCAAAATAAATAGATATCATGAATCAATTTTTTATCTCCTACAATTACGCCACCCAGCACTCTTCCCTGGCCATCTATCCACTTTGTGGCGGAATGTAACACGATGTGTGCACCAAGATCAATAGGCCTTTGACTAACTGGTGTTGCAAAACAATTATCAACATTTAAAATGAGGTTATGTTTTTTTGAAAGAGCAGCCACGAATTCAAGATCAATTATGTCCAGTCCTGGGTTTGTCGGCGTTTCCAAATAAATCATTTTTGTATTAGGCCGGATTGCAGCTTCCCATTCTTCAGGTTTGTCAGCACTTACATAAGTGTATTCAATGCCATAATTGGGCAGATACTTTTTTATGATATTGTGTGTGCTGCCAAAAACAGCATCGCATGATATAAGATGATCACCGCTCTTCAATAAAGCCATAAAGCTGGCAAACACCGCACTCATTCCTGTCGCTGTAGCCACACCTGCTTCTGCTCCTTCCAGTGCGACCATCTTATCTATAAATTCATTTACTGTTGGGTTACTGAAACGGCTATAGATATTATCGTCAGTCTCATCCGCAAATGCAGCCCGCATATCTTCCGCGTTGTCAAAGCAAAAACTACTGGTTAAAAACAAAGGAGTACTATGCTCCCTTTGACTAGTACGTTCTGTTTGGATACGAATCGCCTTTGTTATCGGATGTTGTTCCATAATCTATTACTTCTAAAAACTTACTGATTTAATAATTTTTGGCAAATGTACTTCATGCTGAACTTTACAGCAAAGCTGAAATTTATCATCTTTTGCATAACAAATCGAAAATTAAAAGAAGATGACATCAATATTTTTCTACCTTTTCCTTTAGTGAATGGTCTATATTAAATCTTAAATTATTTGTGACAGTACGATTGCCTAAAGATATATGAGTTGTCCAATCAGGCATCTTAGATTCAGATCGGTTTACAAATTTGTAGAAGATTAATTTTTTTTTTAGTTATTCATTAATTGAGATATCACTTTCCAAAGTGTAATACTACTGGTGATAATTACTAATGCTCCAATAGCAATAAACATTTTTTTCACCGGCACTTTCCCAACCAATCTTGCCGCTAATGGGGCAGCGAGGAGGCCGCCAAATATTAAGCCGGCAACATCAAGCAAAGGAATGCTTTTCAGGAAAATAAAAAATGTAATTGAACTGCAAAGCACAACAAAAAATTCTGCAAGACAAACCGACCCAACTACATAACGGGCATTTCTTCTTTTTGAAATTAGCGTGCTTGTAACCAATGTTCCCCAACCGCCACCTGCAAATGAATCCATGAAGCCCCCTACGGTTGCAAGCCATCCTGCTCTTTTTATTTTGCCCTGAATTTGTTTCTTATTAAATGCTTTTCTTAAAATAAAATATCCAAGATATAATGTATAAAGCGACAGCGGAATTCTTATATACGAAGAATAACTCTGTGCAAAAAATGCAAGCGTTGCTCCTATAATTGCACCAATGATTCCAGGTATAACGAGTGCTCTAAATAATTTTTTATTGATGTTCCCAAAGCGATGATGGCTATATCCTGAAACACCACTTGAGAAAACTCTTGCTGAGTGCACCCTGCTGCTTACTATAGCGGGGCTTACACCATTTGCCAAAAGAAAAGTTGTGGAAATAGTTCCGTATCCCATGCCTAAAGATCCATCAACCATTTGCGCAATAAAGCCTGTAAGAAACATGATAACAAAGGGCTTTATAGCTACATAGTCGGGAATAGTTTTTATGCTCGAAATAATTTTATGTAAAGGCACGTAAGATAAAATGCCATGTCCTAAAATCATAAAGCAGAACGCAAGCAAACACCACTTTACAATTTTTTGCCATTCTTTTGCGCCGTTTTTATGAGATTCATCGAGTGTTACTTTCTTGGCGGCTAAAACAGTAGTGATGTTATTTAAATGCTTTACTTTCTCCGCAAAATCTCCATCTAAACCATTTCTTATGGTGCTCATGTTTTGCAAGACATTGTCTATTTCGGCAGGCATCATTTCATTAATCTGCTCTTTCAATCTTTTAGCAATTGTTGGTGATTTACCATTGGTAGAAATCGCAATCTTAAGGTTGCCTTTTGTTACTATTGAGCTTAAATAAAAATCGCATAGGTCAGGCTTATCCGCCACATTTACCAACTTTCCTTTGTGATGTGCATCTTGCCGGATTTGTGCACTTGTATCTATATTATTTACTGCGGCAATTATAATGTCAGCTTCCTCTATGTCAGCGAATGTATAAGCTCTTTCCTCTATAATGATATTCGGAATGCCTTTTGACAACTTATATATTTCATCATTAATGGTAATTGAAACGAGATGTATAAAAGTTGAGGGCGAATTTTCAAAAACTCTTGTAAGTTTCTCAAGTGCAACATTGCCACCTCCAATAATTAGCAAGCGAAGCGTCTCAAGTTTTAGAAACACGGGGAACAGGTTATTACCTTCTTCAATTTTGATATCTTCTTTCTCTGTTAGCACGTTAAGCAGTTTTATGCGATTTAGAAAATTTTCGGATATTGAATTGCTGGTAAAAGTTTATACGAATTATATTCTGATCTTCTAATATAGAAGCAGTGCTTCGCCATAGAAATATCTTTGTGTACTGGCATTGTAAATTAGTATTGCCTGATAACTTAAAATTTAATCCTGCGAATGTCCTGTTCTGATCAAAAAAAAGCGAAGAATTTAAATAGCCGGGATTAACCAACACCTCGTTACCTGCCACCAATTTAATTGCATTCTTCTTTATTGGGAACTGCCATTCAAAGCGATAGCGTAGTCTAAAAGTATAGCTATAGACATTGGTTTTTCTGTTGTCTACTATTTGTTGAACAAATCTTTGTTCTGTTCGAAGCCGCTGCAATAAGGCTGTTTTTTTTAGCTTCTGCTCGTAAGATATTTCTTCCCATGGCCGCCATTCATTTTTAAAAAGCAGATCATTATTTTGATATTGCGCACTTCTAAAAAGAGCTATGCCCGCAGTAATTGTTGTATGTTTATTAATGTTGTAACCCAGGCCAGTCCTGATAGCATACAATACCCATTTGTCAGCCCAGTCTTTAGTTCTTACCTGCACATCACTTTTTAAAGACCATTTTTTATTAAACGAAATCGTATTGCTGTATGCCCCCCAAAGTATGTTTGTATGTACAGTTGTATGCTGTGATTTCGTTACTATCGGAATGAACAAAATAATAAATAATATATGGCGCTTTCTTATCAAAATATTTCATTGTCGCGTGTAAACCTGCACAGTTGTTATCGTCCCTTACCACATGAGATCAGCCTGCGGCTAATTTTCTGAAAGAATAATCGCCAAACCTTTCATTACCCGCTCTTTCTTTTCTGAAATTTGAAAACCAACTATCAAGCTCAATTAGAATTTCTTCTTCACCTAAGCTTTCTTTATATACTTTATTAAGCCTGAGGCCTTCATGGTCCCCGCCTAAATGCAGGTTGTATTTTCCTAAAGCAGTTCCAACAAATCCTATCTCTGCTATAAAGGATCGTGCGCAGCCATTGGGGCAGCCGGTCATTCTTATAATAATCTCTTCATTGCTCAATTCATTTTTGTGCAGCAGCGCTTCAATTTTTGTAAGCAGAGAGGGCATATAACGCTGTGCTTCGGCAAGAGCCAATGGGCATGTAGGAAATGCTACACATGCCATAGAATTTTTTCTTATGACTGATGCACCTTCTGTATGTTCAATAATTTTATAGCGTTCCAGTATTTCATTAATAGCATCTTTGTCTGTAGCATTTACATCACTTATTATTAAATTTTGATTTGCTGTAAATCGAAAATTTACTTTGCCAGTCTTTGCTATTTCGAGCAGCGCAGATTTTAAAGCTAGCTGCTCGTCATCCAGTATCCTTCCATTTTCAATAAAAGGAGTGTAATACCATTTATTCTCATCATTTTTAAACCAGCCATAGAAATCAGTTCTTTGGGTGAATTGAACAGGTTTGGGCTCCTCAAACTTGAAGTCAAGTCTTTTTTCTACTTCTTCTTTAAATTTATCAACACCTAGTTTATCAACTGTGTATTTAAGCCTGGCCTGCTTTCGATCGCTCCTGTTACCAAAATCCCTTTGAACGGTAAGTATTTCGAAAATGGATCTCATCGTTTTTTCCTCGCTATCCACAAAGCCGATAACTGTAGCAAGCCTTGCGTACGTGTCAGCGTTTCCGTGAGTTGTAGATAAGCCACCGCCAATTGCGATATTAAATCCAAGCAGTTCATTGTTTTCTATAATGGCAATTAACCCAATATCGTTTCCAAATACATCCACATCATTATTGGGTGGTATGGCAATAGCAATTTTAAATTTGCGAGGCATATACCTGTCCTGGTATAATGGATCTTCCTCATCTTTCTTATCTGCAATTTTTTCTTCATCAAGCCATATCTCGTAATAAGCCCGTGTCTTTGGCATAAGCATACGGCTTATCTTATCGGCATAAGAAAATATTTCTTCATGTATAGGCGATTGCTTTGGATGGGCGCTGCACAAGACATTCCTGTTGATATCACCACAGGTTGCTATGGAATCCAATTTTGCTTTGTTGAATTCCTGTATAGTAGGTTTTATTTTAGATTTTAAAATTCCATGTAATTGTATAGTCTGCCGTGTTGTTATTTTAATAACACCGGTAGATTGTTCCCCTGCTATTTCGTTTGCAGCAATCCATTGATCAGCAGTTAGAAAACCACCAGGCAATCTAAGGCGTATCATGAATGAAAAAAGACGCTCAAGTTTTTTTTCTGCCCTTTCATCACGGCGATCCCTGTCGTCCTGCTGGTACATGCCATGAAATTTTATCAGCGACTGATCATCTTCGCGGATCGCCCCCGTCAATTCATCATGCAGGCTTTCCGTGATGGTGCCACGCAATCCGTCACTTTCTGTTTTGATCTTTTCTGTTGATGATAAAGGCCCCCTATCCCCAAAGGGGGGAATACCTGGAACTTTTAAATTGCTTGATTCTTCAGCCATTTATTATTTGATTAATTAAATTTTTTTTAATCTTTTCTCTGCGAACAGCCTATAACCCAATCCAGTGCTCCCCTTTAGGGGTTAGGGGTTAATACACATCGGTTACATATCGCCCTTCTTCTTTTAAATTATCGAGATACTTCTCTGCATCGTCCTTTGATCTCTCACCATATTCTTCTATAATTTGCAGTAATGTTTTTTCAACATCTATACTCATTGGATCTTTTGTACCACATATATAAATATAGCTTCCGGTGTGAATCCACTCAAAAAGTTCATGGCCATGTTCCATCATCCTGTTTTGCACGTAAATTTTTTCTTCCTGATCTCTTGAGAATGCTGTCGACACTTTTGTCAGTACTCCTGTATCAAACCAGTTTTGTATTTCGCTTTGGTACAGGAAATCAGTAACAAAATGTTGTTCCCCAAAGAACAGCCAGTTCTTGCCCGATGCGCCTGTGGAATCTCTTTCTGCAATAAAAGAGCGGAACGGCGCTATACCAGTTCCCGGGCCTATCATGATTATATTTTTATCTTCTTCGGGTAACCGAAACCGGTTGTTAGGACTTACGTAAAATTGCAATTCATCACCAGTGCTAAAGTGTGATAAAAAATCCGAAGCCAATCCGTATTCTATTGCATCGTTTGCTTTAAAAGTATTTTTAGCAACGGTGATATGAACTTCACCGGAGTGTGCTTCGGGCGACGATGCTATAGAGTAGAGCCGCGGTGCAGTAGGCTCTAAAATTTTTACAATTTCAGTAAATTGGTCGGCATCTTTTACAGGATACCTTTTTAATAAGTTGACGAGGTCTGTTCTTTGTATGATAACGTTTTTATCAACAATTGCGGCATATTGTTTTACCACCCGTTCAGGGAGGTAAGTGATATTTAATTTTTTATGAAGCAGGTTATATACTGAAATCAATTCATCTTTATAATCAATATTTGCAGTTTCATCCGTACCGGTAATTGAAATAATTTCATCAACTAATACCTTTTTGTTTTCCGGTATAATCCCGATAGAATCGCCAGGTAAATAAGCAACGTCTTCTGCTTCAACTTCTATGTGATACGTTTCTTTATTGCTACCCCTGTCGTTTAAATTAATATGTGCAAGCACGTTACCAGCGTAGATTTTCTTACCGGAAGGCTTTTTGGTTGTTATACGTGGGGCCGTGATTGATGGAATATCAGAACTTGTATTTAATGCTTTACAGATATCGTCAAACCATTCAGTCGCTTCAGTATCATAATCAACGTCACATTTTTGGATGGGAAAGAAACGCTTGCCCCCAAGCTTTGTTAATTGTTCGTCGACGTCTTCACCTGCTTTGCAAAAAAGTGGATAAGAAGTATCGCCCAAAGCAAGGACGCTGTACTTTAATTTGTCAAGCCTGAAGCCGTTCTGGTGTACATGATCATAGAATTTCTTTGCGGCTGCCGGCGGCTCTCCGTCACCGTGAGTACTAATAACCGCAAGAAAATATTCTTCTTTGGTAAGGTCATTCATGCGATACTGATCCATGCTTTGAACCTTTGCATTGATGCCTATTTTCTTTGCCTTAGAAGCAAATTCAGTTGCAAGCTTTTTAGAATTACCAGTCTCGGTGCCGTAGGCGATTGTTATTTTATTGATTCCGCTTTTTACTGCCGGAGCTTCCTTTGAAACTTCTTTAGACACAATTCCATTCAGGTAGCCATTCATCCAAAGCAACTCTTCCCTGGTTGATTTGTCAATTAGCTCAAGTAAAGTTTTCAATCTGTTTTCAGATAACATTTTTCTGAGATTTTTCTAAGTTATCTAAATTGATTGCAGCGCGGCGTGGGGACTTAAAATAACTCTCACCACTATTATTATTAGCAAGCCATGCAAATTGCTCATGCAGCGATACCACCTTTCCAATAATTACGAGTGATGGTGAGATAAATGATTTCCCCTTTAATTTTTTTGAATAATCATATAAATTGGCAACATAAATATTTTGATAGGGAGTTGTTGCCTGCTCTGCAATTGCCAATAATTTATCTTCATGAATTTTATGAAAAGTTAATTTGTCAACCACTTTATCGAGAGTCTCTGACGACATATAAAATACCAGGGTGTCATCTGTATTTGCAAGTTCTTTCCAATAAGCATCAGTAACAATATCCGATTTATAATAAGTAAGAAAACGTACTGATGTAGCGTAGCCTCTTGCAGTAAGAGGGATTCCTGCGGAAGCTGCTGCGCCCAGCGCTGCGGTTACTCCGGGAATTATTTCATATGGGATTTTATTATAGGTCGCAATTTCAAGCTCATCCAGAATATTTGAAAAAATGGAAACATCGCCCCCTTTTAATCTTACCACTAATTTTCCTAACAGGCAATGGTGAACAATAAGATCATTAATGGTTTGTTGGGGAGTTGAAATTCCCTGCCTGCATTGTTTTCCAACATAAATTATTTCAGCCTCTGACCTTACATAGCTTTTTAATATCTTTTCGCTTACAAGACGGTCAGTAAGTACAACATCGGCCTTTTGCAGATACCTCACCGCTTTCATTGTTATCAACTCAGGATCACCGGGGCCAGCTCCCGCGATAACTAACTTTCCATTTTTGTATTGCTGTATCATTACTATACTTCTTACCACGATAAACTTATCAAAGATTTTTTGTGCTTATTGAATCATGCAGGCACCAACGGTAACGCAGCTTGTCTCATCAATTAATATAGCGCCTCCGTTTTCTCTTAATTTTTTATAGGAATCAAAAATTACAGGTGAAGCAGTTTTAATTGTTGCTTTCACAATATCATTCAGTTCTGCTTTCTCAGGTGAGTAATTTTTTTGCAAGGTGTTTACATCAAGCTTGTATTCGATTTCTTTTACCACTGCCCTCACTACCTGGCTATTTATTTGTAAAAAATATTTATTGCCGGGTATCAAAGGCTTATTACCCATCCAGCAAAGAAGTGTTTCAAATTCCTGCCCGGTGGCAGGCTGGTTATCGCGGTGAACGATCATGTCTCCACGGCTTACGTCTACATTATCCTGCAGGTGCATTACAACACTTTGAGGAGCGAAGGCTTCATCAATTTCTTTGCCACCGATTTCGATAGCCTTGATGGTGCTTTCGATACCTGATGGCTGAACAATTACCTTATCACCTTTTTTGTAAACCCCACTTATTATTTTACCGGCATAACCCCTGTAATCATGCAACTCAGTAGCTTGAGGACGAATAACGAATTGAACAGGAAATCTTCCATCAGTTAAATTGACATCCGATTTTAATTCAACATTTTCCAAAAGATCTAATAACGACTCACCTTCATACCACGAAAACTTCTCAGACTTTTCAACAATATTGTCGCCATTCAGTGCACTGATAGGAATGTATTTTACATCTTTCAACCCTAATGATTCTGCAACCTTTACATAATCAATTACAATATTATTATAGACATCCTGCGAATAATCAACAAGATCCATTTTGTTAATAGCAACAACTATATGTGGAATGTTTAATAAAGATGCAATGATAGAGTGACGGCGGGTTTGCTCCACTACACCATTTCTTGCATCAACTAAAATTATTGCAAGTTCAGAATTGGATGCACCGGTAACCATATTACGTGTATACTGAATATGCCCGGGTGCATCAGCAATTATAAACTTACGCCTGGGTGTTGAAAAATATTTATAAGCAACATCAATGGTAATTCCCTGCTCACGTTCTGCACGCAAACCATCAGTTAGCAAGGCGAGGTCTATTTCACCATTTTGTTTATTCTTGCTTTGCTTCTCTATAGCAGCAAGCTGATCAATTAAGATTGATTTGCTGTCATATAATAATCTTCCGATTAATGTGCTCTTGCCGTCATCAACACTTCCGGCAGTTATAAATC
>JBDUEG010000034.1:0-17441 GCA_040002575.1 Ginsengibacter sp. | reverse complement strand
GAAGCATTCAATGCATTCAAGCAAATGGATGACCAGGTAAATAAAGATATCGTAAGCTTCCTGGCACATTGCAGCATTCCTGTTGAGCAAAATCAGCCAAACAAAATTCACGAAGAGAGGAAGCGTAAAACCGACATGAGTAAGATGCGCCAGCGTAAAGAAGAATTTGCAGGTGCCTCTGCAGGTGGCCCGGAGTATCTTTCGCAGGAAAATGATTATATAGATCCTTCAGAGAGCATAAAGCAGGAGCCCGTAAAGGCTGGTCCTAAGATCGGGCGTAACGATCCTTGCCCATGCGGTAGTGGAAAGAAGTATAAACAATGCCATGGAAGAAATGAAGGCTAAATTCAATAAATTTGAATCTATTACTCTTATTAGCCTATTCAGGATGGTTCAGATCAAATCAGGAATTTTAGGAATTGGAAGAATTCGAATCCTTTCTTTAATGACAATACAATATCTGTAGTAATAAAAAATCCGTGAACTGAGTGAATTAATTACCGCGTGAAAATTTTTCTAAGAATTGTTCTACTACATCATGAGTTTTCTTAAGCTGCTTTCTGGTAATACAATATGGTGGCATTATGTAAATAGTATTCCCCAAAGAACGCAAATACACACCTTGCTCTAAACAAAACTTAGTAAAGTCAGTGCTGATGTTATGTAAGTAGCCATCAACTTCATTAGTGTTAATTTCAAATGCTACTATAGTCCCAAGATGACGAATGGATTTTACGAAATTGTTCCGTTGCAATATTTCTATTTTATCTGCAAAAGCTTTTTGAGCAAAAATTAAACGCTCAATTTTTTTTCTACATTTTTTTTTCTGGAGTAGTTTAAGGCTTGCGAGTGAGGCTGTGCATGCTAAAGGATTTGCAGTAAAAGAGTGCCCATGAAATAATGTCTTTGTTTTATCATCACTTACAAAAGATTCGTAGATCCTTTTGGTACATGCAGTAACGCCCAAAGCCATTGTGCCCCCCGTAAGCGCTTTACTTAAGCAAATAATATCAGCTTTTTCCAAAAGAAAATCTCCAGCAAAAAACTTGCCCGTACGGTAAAATCCGGTAAGCACTTCATCCGCAATACAAATGATTTCTTCTTTTTTTAAAGCAGACAATAGTGAATTTAATTTTCCTGCATCATACATCTTCATTCCACCCGCACCTTGCAGTAAAGGCTCATAAATAAAGCAGGCTATTTCACGTTTATATTTTTCAACTATTGCCTTTATAGAATCGCAATTATCCTTATCGGGAACTTCGATAAAGATTACTTCAAATAATTTATCCCTGAAAGCAACAGTATAAGTTCCCCGTTCGCTTATGCTCATTGCGCCAAATGTATCGCCATGGTAGGAGTTGTGAAAAGCAAGAATCTTATTTCGTTCACTTACATTTTTATTACCCCAATATTGCAACGCCATTTTAATAGCGACTTCCGTTGCCGTCGATCCATTATCGCTATAAAATATTTTTGAAAAATCTCCTGGTAAAATTTCAATAAGTTTTTTTCCCAACTTAACTGCAGGTTTGTGTGTAAAGCCGGCAAAAATTACCTGTTGAAGTTTCTTTGCCTGCTTGAATATTTTTTTCGCAATAAATTTATTTCCATGCCCATGAATATTTACCCACCAGCTGCTTATGGCGTCAATGTATGTATTGCCGGCTTCATCATACAGTAATGCCTTTCTTCCTTTTATCACAGGAATAGCGGGCAGCCTGTCTTTTTGATGAGTATATGGGTGCCAGATATAGAGTCTGTCTTTTTCAGTTAAATTCATGATTAATGTTTGCTTATAGATTGTTTATGCAACGTTATATTAAAGTCGGTTGTCAAAGAACTTGCAATATTACACATGGATTATAATATACTGGTAAGAGATGCTCTTAAATTGAAGCCAGAGGCTCAGCGCAGGCTTTACGACCATTTTGCGCCGGCTATGTTGGGTGTTTGCTTCCGCTATACCAAATCTATAGACGATGCTGAGGATGTATTGCAGGATGGGTTTGTAAAAGTTTTTAAATATCTGCATCAGTACAAGTCGGAGGGAGAATTGGGTGGATGGATAAGAAAGATAATGGTGAATACTGCCTTGAATTTTCTTAAGACCAACAAAAGATACCAGAATGATTTAATATACAATGAAATGGCGCTGCATCCTGTTTCTAATGACGATCCGCAGATACGATTACAGGCCAAAGAATTGTCAGAACTAATAAGGCAGTTGCCTACAGGATATCAAACCATTTTCAATCTCCATGCAGTGGAGGGATATAGTCATGTAGAGATTGGCTCGATGCTGGGAATAACGGACGGCACATCGCGATCGCAATATTCCAGGGCACGGTCTTTACTTATTGAATGGGTAAAAAAAATTTCGTCACAAGAGCAACATGAGCACTATGGAAGAAAATAAATTCGAAAAACAGGTGCGGCAAAAGATGGGTGAACTAAAATTAAATCCATCTGAACCAGTTTGGGAAAACGTAAAGAAGCGGATAGAAAAAAGAAGGACCAAAAAGTGGGAGCTTTTCATTTTCTTTTTGCTTTTTGTATTGCTGTTATCAGGAGCCTATTTGTTATTTAATAATTCAGGTGAATTAACACCAAGTAGTCATAAGATTGCAAACCATATTAAAAAACAACCCGGTGATTCCGCATCAAATAAAGATCGGGTCTTTGAAGAAACCAATAAGGCAAATGATTTATTATTCGAACGAAAAAATGTTTCAAAGCCTCAAGCTGTCGCTAATAATAATAAAGAAATTATAAAACCAGTCAGTCGGAATATCGCTAAGAAAATAATTACCACAAGACAAAGCAAGAGTAGAATAATAGTAGCCATAAGCAATCCGCAAACTGATATCGCTGAATCATTAGTGAAACCCGGAGAAGAGCTAGAGTCGAAACAGGTTATTGATGCAACAGTTAATAGTAATATAAAAATTGAGGTTACATCTTCTATTAAAGAGGTTACATCTTCTATTAAAAATGATGACGCAAGAATTGATAGTGTCGATAAAAATGTTTCCGCAAACAACGATATATCAAAAGAATTAGCCAAACCAAAGGATACAGTGGCTTTTAAAGAAGGCAAGAAATCCGAAAATCATTTATCTAAAAACAAATGGAATATAGGTATCCTGATATCCGCAGGTATTTCACACATAGGCAATCAATTCCTTGGGCTTGGATACACGCCTACAGATTATTCACGGGATCAATTAAATAATGGCAGCACGGGTGGCGGTGTTATAATTACAAACCCCTCTAAAGTTAAAAATTCAGTAGGATACATTACAGGTATTTTTTTAGAAAAAAATATTTCTTCCAAGACAAAAATTTCATTTGGTATAAATTATAAAGTATTTAGCACTTCAAATTTGGTGGGTCCTAAAAACGATTCAGCCGATACTTATAAAGCAATAAATGCTTCAGGCCCGGTAAATGCTACTGCCAGTTATTATAATCATTTTAGATTTATCGAGTTCCCGGTCTGCTTAAGTATGCAGCTAACAAAGAATAAAAGTTTCCCATTATTTTGGAATTTGGGAATTAGCCTAACCCAAATGATAAGTAGCGATGCTTTACAATTTGATCCTTATAAGGGCGAATACTTTAAAAGAAATTCTTTTTTTAATAAAACTCAGCTTGGTCTTTCTACAGGGGTATCCGCTTCATTTTTTAACAGGCAGAAGTTTCCCGTTACATTCGGCCCTTACTTTTATTATTCGGTTTCCAGCTTGTCAAATACTGGATTGTATGATAAAAAGCATCTTGTGTGTTTTGGCCTGGAAGGCAGAATTAAAATTTCAAAATAGCGAATGAAGATTAGGCTGATCGTCAATCATTCCTTTTTCAAAAATGATCTATTCTATAAATTTCAAATTCCTTTTTATTCCTGCGAACTTTGATCTCTTCAAGGGTGAATCTTTAAATATTATTTTGAAAGTTTCTTCGGTCAGATCTTCCCAATCATCTTTACTAAAGTTTAAAATTTCCGGGATTGGAGTGAATTGATTTTCATGATGAGGTTTTGAAAAGCGATTCCATGGGCACACATCCTGGCAAACATCACACCCGAACAATTTATTTTCAAATTTCCCTTTCATTTCAGATGGAATAAGCAGGTCTTTTAATTCAATCGTAAAATAAGAAATGCATTTGCTGCCATCAATTACTTTATCCGGTAAGATGGCTTCCGTGGGACAAGCATCAATGCATCGTGTGCAGCTTCCGCAATAGTCTTTTGCAAATGAATCATCTGCCTCCAATTCAAGATCTGTTATCAATGTAGCAATAAAGAAGAACGACCCGTCATCTTTCGTTATCAGGTTTCCGTTTTTCCCTATCCATCCCAATCCGCTTTTTTGCGCCCACGTTCTTTCCAGCACAGGTGCACTATCCACAAACCCTCTTCCATGTATATCCCCAACGTTTTCCTTTATTAATTGTAAAAAAGATTTAAGCTTTTCTTTTATTACTTCGTGATAATCCCTGCCATATGCATACTTGGAAACTTGTGGTGATTCACTATTTTGCTGATGTGAGGGAAAATAATTCAGAAGTAAGGTAATTACCGATTTAGCACCAGGAACTAACTTGGTTGGATCAACCCTAAGGTCAAAATGATTTTCCATGTAGCTCATGCTTCCATGCAATCCCTTGTTCAGCCACCCTTCAAGCCGCCTTGCATCTTCATCAAGCTTTTGTGCTGTGGCAATACCACAATAATTGAAGCCAGTTTGCGCAGCTATGCGTTTTATGAAATGGGAATAGTTATCGGTATTTCTTTTAAAATACAACCCGAAAGTTTTGATTCTTCTTAATAATATATATTTTCACCTCGGCGTTATTTAACTATACCAAAACTACACACATGCTTTCTAAAAAGAACACCGGTTTTTTACTTGTATTGCTATTGCTGCAATTCAGCGTATCTGCACAAGACAAATTAAAATTCAAATTCGGCAAGGTATCAGTTGAAGACTTTGACGTAAAATCTCCCTTGATTGATTCAAGTACTAACGCTGTAGTAATCGGTGATGTTGG
Source organism: Ginsengibacter sp. (assembly GCA_040002575.1). Classification (GTDB taxonomy): domain Bacteria; phylum Bacteroidota; class Bacteroidia; order Chitinophagales; family Chitinophagaceae; genus Ginsengibacter. The sequence continues at coordinate 12,386 of JBDUEG010000034.1, read as the reverse complement.
TAAATCACAATTTGTTGCTAACTCAAATGAGCTTAGCTTTTCCTTGATTTTTACCCAGAAAAAAAGGATGAAAATTATCAACAAAAACGGCTTTGACATTGCTACCGTTACCATTCCATTATATGTTAGTGATAATAATAAGGCGGAAAAACTGAGTAATCTCGACGCTTATACCTATAATCTAGAAAACGGAAAAATAGTTGAAACCAAAGTGGACAAGTCTTCTGTTTTTACCGAAAAGCATAGTAAGAATTGGATCTACAACAAATTTACTTTTCCGAATCTTAAAGAGGGCAGCATTATTGAATATTCTTACCAGGTAAAATCTGACTTCTTCTTTAACCTGCAACCATGGACATTCCAGGGTGAATACCCCGTGCTGTGGAGCCAATACGAAGCAGGCATCCCTGAATTTTATCAGTATGTAACGCTCTCGCAAGGCTACCAGCCTTTTTTTATCAATAAGATTGATAATTCATCCGCAAGCTATTCATTCGTTGAACACGAGTCAAGAGCAGAAAGTACGGGGTTTAAGGCAGATAATAGTTCAAAAATAAATCGTTTCACTGTAGATGGGAAAATGGAGTACCACACTTGGGTGATGAAGGATGTGCCGGCATTAAAAGAAGAGGCTTTCACCACTACTTTAAGAAATTCTGTGGCTAAAATAGAGTTTCAGATAAATGCCGTGGTCTTTCCAAATTCCGCTCCTCATAATTATATGGATACATGGGAAACGGTGGCCAGTCAACTAATGGAGAACGAATCATTTGGCACTCTGATTGAAAGGCCGAATAATTGGCTTGACAAAGACGTAAACGACATCGTTGGAAATGCATCTACGTTACAAGAAAAGTCGAGGAAGATATACGAATATGTGAGAGACAATTTTACCTGGAATAATAACAACTCAATTTATGTAACATCGAATTTAAAGGACGTATTTAAAAATAAGACAGGTTCAGTAGCAGATATAAATATGTTGCTAATAGCTATGCTTAGAAATCAGAAAATTGAAGCGAACCCTATTATTCTAAGCACCCGCGATAACGGCTTCACACATGAATTTTATCCGCTTATAAATCGTTATAATTATCTGATTGCAAAGGCTGTAATAGACAGCAAAGAATACTATCTTGACGCAACAACACGCCAGCTTGAATTTGGAATACTGCCATCAAGAACCTATAATGGCCAGGCAAGAGAAATAGCGAAAAATAACGCAATGCCTGTTTATCTCGTCGCTGATTCTTTAAAAGAAATGGGCGCTACATATATTTATATCTCCCAGGACGATAAGGGTTCAGTTGAAGGTAGCTTTAAACACAACTTTGGAGTTTACGAATCTTTAAAAATGAGGGAAAAAATGACGAAAACCTCGCAGGAAGATTTAAAAAAAGCTTTGCAGGTAGAATATCCTGAAGATGTTACGATAGACAATTTCAAACTTGATTCATTAAAGTTACTAAACCTGCCGGTTGCATTAAATTGTGATCTGAAATTCAAATCGTTTGAAGACGCTGACATAGTTTATTTCAACCCAATGCTAGACGATGCGCTAAAGAACAACCCGTTCGCAGCCGCTGAAAGATTTTACCCCGTTGAAATGCCTTATGCCATCGACAAAAATTATTTCCTTACAATGCAAATACCGAAAGGTTATAAAGTTGATGAGCTTCCAAAATCGGCAAGGGTTAACTTCAATGAAGATGAAGGCATGTTTGAATATTTGCTCTCTGCAGATAAAGATCTGGTTCAGATGCGCTGCAGGCTTTTACTTAAAAAAGCCACTTTTTTAAATGAGGATTATCAATCCCTTCGTGACTTTTACGCTTTTGTAGTATCAAAGGAGGCGGAGCAAATAGTGTTCAAAAAGGTTAAATAACTATGAAATACTTTCTCCTGTTTTGTTTTGTTTTCAATTTCTGTCTTTTAAAAGCACAGGGGAATAATGCTTTTATAATACCTGATTCTTTGCGTAAGGGTGCTGATGTAGTGAAACGCGATGAAGAATATATTTTAACTATAAAATCGCCGGCAAAATTTACTATTTATGAAAAGCATGTGTATACTATTCTAAATTCGGCTGCGAATAAATATGGTGATTACGAAACTAGTTATGATAAATTCAGTAGTATAAATTCTCTTTCAGGTAAGCTTTTTAATAGTATGGGCAAAGAGCTTAAGCATACTAAGAAAAATGATTGGACCGATAACAGTGTCTACGATGGATTCAGCCTGTTATTGGATGCGAGGTATAAAAAAAATGAATTCTATTCTGCCGACTATCCTTACACGGTTGAGTACGAAGAAGAGGATGATTATAATGGCACGCAGGGTTTTCCTAACTGGATGCCGCAAGCCAGTCCTTACATGTCAGTTCAAAATAGCAAGTTTACTATAATCGCGCCCTTAGATTATGTAGTAAGATATAAGGCCTTAAATTTTAAAGGAGAGCCTGTCATTACTCAAAAAGGAGATGTAAAAACATATGTCTGGGAAATAAAAAATATTCCTGCGAAAAAGCCTGAAACATCGGCTCCTTCTTTTTCTGAAATTTCACCCATTGTTTATTTTGCGCCCTCCAAATTTGAAGTGCAGGGATATAGCGGAGATATGTCAACATGGGAAGGCCTCGGAAAATTTATGTATCAATTAGTTAAAGGAAGAGATGCGTTGCCAGATGCAATCAAGAAGAAAGTGCATGATCTCACAGATAATGTAAAAGAACCGAGAGAGAAAATTTTTCAATTGTATGATTTTCTTCAGAAGAATACAAGGTATATAAGCATACAACTTGGTATTGGCGGATGGCAACCTTTTGAAGCATCATACGTAGCCGAAAAAAAATACGGCGATTGTAAAGCACTCTCCAACTTTATGATTGCCTTGCTTAAGGAAGCCGGCATTACAGGAAAGTATGTAGAAATTTATGGAGGCAGATCTCCGCGTCCCTTCATTGAAAATTTTTCTTTTTCACAATCTAATCATGTGATTACATGTGTGCCTCTTGATAAAGACACTATATGGCTGGAATGCACCAGCCAGACAGTATCTCCCGGATATATGGGAAGTTTTACAGGCAATAGGAAAGCACTGCTTATTGACGAAACGGGTGGCCATCTCGTGCAAACTCCTGTGTACAAGATCAATGATAATACTATGACCAGAATCGTTAAAGCAACTACAGACGCACAAGGAAATCTTACCGCCAGCATCAACAATACAACCACAGCGCTTCAGCAGGATTTTACCCATTCTCTTATGTATGATGCTTCAAAAGAACAAAGAGAAAAATACCTGAATCAAATGTTTAATTTTCCGACTTACTCGGTCATAAAAAATGAATACAAAGAGCATAGAGGAATCATCCCTTCCGTTGATGAATATCTGCAAATTGAATTAAGCAATTACGCAATAATTACAGGTAAGCGTTTCTATATCATCCCTTATATATTTAGCGGAGCTACTGAGAGGTTATCACCGGATACGGCCAGAGAAAATGACTACGTTATCCGCGACCCTTACCGCCATATTGATTCGGTTGAAATAATTATTCCTGCAGGCTACAAACCCGAAAGCATTCCAAAAGACATTTCCCTCGATTCTAAATTTGGGAAATATATTTCTCAGGTGAAGCTATCCGATGATAAAATAGTTTATTACAGGCTAATGGAACAACAAGCCGGCCGGTTTCCTGCCAAAGAATATACGGATGTAGTTAAATTTTACGACCAGATTTATAAATCAGACAGAAGCAAATTGGTACTGGTGAAATCAGAATAGCAAGTCTGCTGAAAATTTATTCCTGTAAAGTTTCATATCAGTTTGAACCGGGCATGCGTTTACCATTAGCAAATCCATCATCAATCAATTTCTTCAATTCTAAATACTTTTTGTTACGTCCTTTTTGTTTTAGGTTAAAGACAAAAAGAAACGCGGCATATTGTCTCTCATTATCTACCCAGGGAAAGCTTCCGAATAAGCCCGGGCTGGTTACTGATAAAGATCGATCTGCTGCATTATCCATGACCCATTCTCCCAATCCATAACCCCAATTACCCGCTTCCGCTGGTGAGAAGGCGACTCTTGCTCCCTTTGCGTAATTATGCTGCATAAGTGCTACAGATCTTTCGGAAAGAACTTGTTGTCCATTATACATTCCATTTTGTAAAATCATTTGCAGAAAACGAATATAATCGGCGGGAGTGCTGTATGCATCGCCTGCCGCCAATGCAATTTTTTTATTTCCAAAATCAGTATTTTTCATTTCGCAAGGATCAGCAATTCGTTCTTTAAACAATGTCTTAAAATCTTTACCTGATATTTTTTCAATAACAGCTGCTGCTATCTGCAGACCTATACTGCTATAATGAAAAACTTTTCCCGGTTCGCCCTCCATCGGTTGTTGCGCAATTCTTTGCATCACGTCATCCATGCTATTACCGGCGTCGATAATCTCCCTTGATTTTTTTAGGCTGCCTCCATCGATCGCAGTAAGGTGAGAAAGGCATTGCCATAATTTTATGCCGCCTTTTTGATGTTGCGTCATTGCAGGCAGGAATTTGCCGATGGTATCTTCAAGACTAAGTTTACCTTCATCAACGAACGTCATTACTAATGCGGCACTGAGCCATTTGGAAGAACTTGCAATAGGCCCATGAGTTTCAATTGTATAATCCTTTAGCACCTCATTAGCGTCTTTCCCTTGCTTTCTTGCTATAAATTTTGCAACCATTCTTTGTTTGCCTGAAAGAGCATTCTCCGCTTTTTCATAAACTATTTTCCCATCTTTTAAAATTAACAGCACTGCTCTTCCGCCAAGGTCATTTAAGTTTTCTTTTAGCCAGGTATCAACCCCGGAAAAACTATTTTGAGAAAAAGTCGCCTGAAAATAAAGCATGAAAGGCAATATCAGACTGAATTTGCGGCAGTATGATCCAAATTTATAAGACATTATTACTGATTATTTTTTATTTAAAGTCTTGGTTTATAATTTGATGCTATAAGAGCAATCTATAAAAGAATAATTAAGATATATATGAATCCAAATAGTTTAACGATAAAATCGCAGGAGATTTTTCAGCGGGCCCAGCAAATGGCCTTTAATGAAAGAAATCCAAATATTGAAACAGAGCATATGCTTAAGGCTTTGCTCGATGATGAAGACAGTCCTGTGGAATACCTTCTTAAGAAGAATAATTTAAACGTAAATTTTGTTGAAAATAAAATTGATGAAAGCCTAAAAAAATTGCCCAAGGTGGGTGACGGCGAGCCTGCGCAGGTAATGAGCAGAGACCTCAATAATGTGTTATTGCGTGCATCGGCGACCCTAAAGACATTTAATGATGAGTTTGTAAGTGTTGAGCATCTGTTGCTGTCGATTGTACAAGGGAATGACAACGCTGCAAAAATTTTGAAAGATGCAGGCCTCACAGAAAAAGGGTTGATAGCTGCAATTAAGGAATTAAAAAAAGGGTCAACAGTTTCTTCTCAAACTTCCGAAACTAAGTTTAATGCATTAAGTAAATATGGTAAAAATCTAAATGAGCTTGCCCGAAGCAATAAGCTTGATCCTGTGATAGGAAGAGATGAGGAAATAAGAAGAACGCTGCATATTTTATCAAGAAGAACTAAAAATAACCCGATACTTGTAGGTGAACCCGGTGTTGGTAAAACGGCAATTGCAGAAGGCCTGGCTCATCGTATTGTAAACGGAGATGTACCTGAAAATCTAAAGTCAAAAATAATTTTTGCTCTTGATATGGGCCTTCTTATTGCCGGCGCAAAATATAAAGGTGAATTCGAAGAAAGGTTGAAATCAGTAATTAAAGAGGTAGGCGATAGCGATGGAGAGATTGTTTTGTTCATTGATGAAATACACACGTTAGTTGGTGCAGGCGCCGGCGAGGGAGCTATGGACGCGGCTAATATTTTGAAGCCTGCTCTCGCCCGTGGAGAACTGCGTGCTATCGGCGCTACTACTCTAAATGAATACCAGAAATTCTTTGAAAAGGACAAAGCGCTTGAGAGAAGGTTTCAGAAAGTGCTGATAGACGAGCCGTCCGTTGAAGATGCAATTTCTATACTACGCGGAATAAAAGATAAATATGAAACACATCACCATGTGAGAATAAAAGATGAAGCGATTATTGCGGCAGTTGAATTATCACACAGGTATATGACGGATCGTTTTTTACCGGATAAAGCTATTGATCTCATTGACGAAAGCGCAGCCAAGTTGAGACTTGAAATGAATTCAATGCCTGAGGAACTTGATAAGCTTGAAAGAGCGATCAGGCAACTTGAAATTGAAAGAGAGGCTATTAAAAGAGAAAAGGATGAAGTGAAATTAAAGGAGCTTAATACAGAGATAGCTAATCTTTCTGTCGAACGCGATACTTTCAGAGCGAAGTGGCAGCAGGAAAAAGAAATAGTAGAAAAAGTGCAGAATGCCAAGGCCGAAATTGAACGCCTGAAAATGGAAGCGGAAAAAGCAGAGAGGGAAGGTGACTATGGAAGGGTTGCAGAAATAAGATATGGCAAGCTACAAAACCAGGAAAAGATAATCCTTGATTACACAAAAGAACTCGATGAAATAAGTGAAAAAAGATTACTGAAGGAAGAAGTGGATGCGGAAGATATTGCTGAAAGTGTTGCAAAAGCAACAGGCATTCCTGTAAACAAAATGCTGCAAAGTGAAAAAGATAAACTACTGAACCTGGAAGATGAATTGCATAAAAGGGTAATAGGCCAGGACGAAGCCATTGAAGCGGTAGCTGACGCGATACGCAGAAGCAGTGCAGGCTTGCACGATCCAAAGAAACCTATTGGGTCATTTATTTTCCTCGGCACTACCGGTGTTGGTAAAACTGAACTTGCAAAGGCTTTGGCCGAATATCTTTTCGATGATGATAGCATGATGACCCGAATAGATATGAGTGAATACCAGGAGAAACATTCAGTAAGCAGGCTGGTGGGTGCTCCTCCCGGATATGTCGGTTATGATGAAGGAGGCCAACTTACGGAAGCGGTGAGGCGTAAGCCATACAGCGTGGTTTTGCTTGATGAAATCGAAAAAGCGCACCCTGATGTTTTCAATATTTTGTTACAGGTGCTTGACGATGGAAGGCTTACTGACAACAAGGGAAGAGTAGTGAATTTTAAAAACACTATTATTATCATGACAAGTAATATGGGCAGCCATATTATCCAGGCGAACCTTGAAAGTATTTCGGAAGATAATAAAGAAGAAGTGGTAGATCAAACAAAGAGAGAAGTGCTCGATTTGCTAAGACAAACCATAAGGCCTGAATTTTTAAACAGGATTGATGAGGTGATTATGTTTCAGCCTTTGTTGCGTAAAGAGATCAAAGAGATCATTAGGATACAACTTAACGATCTTAAAAATCTGCTTCTGAAGAATGGCGTCTTTTTGGAATTTACAGAGTATGTTTTGAATTACCTGGCAGAAAACGGATTTGATGCACAGTTCGGAGCAAGGCCTCTTAAAAGATTAATACAAAAACAAATTGTTAACCAGTTAAGCAAAAAATTGCTGAGCGGTACAATTGATAAATCACATCCTGTATTAGTTGATGTTTTTGATGGAGTTGTGGTGTTTAGAAATGATGTAAGCACCCACGAGGCAGCGCTAATGTAGTAGTTTTACAAGCTATCCAAGCCCGGCTTTAGGCCGGGTTTTTTTATTTATAAAAAGGACGAAGTTTTAGTTATTTAGAAGGAACCTGGAGGAAGTTTCACAAATTTCAGCGCATCAAAAATAGAATTATCAATATCCCGGTTCGCTTTAATGTCATGATACTTTTCAACCTGCACGAGCTTGTCATTGATATAAAAATAAACAACGCTTTCACTATAGCCACCGCCAAGCTTTACATGATTTTCAAAAAGTCCTTCTTCCTTTTCTTTAGAATTAAATTTCAACATTCTTAAAAGATTGAAATTAGTCTTATCAAACCATAGCTGATTGATGGAATCTTCACCTTTGCCTGCACCAATCACATAAACGCCTTTCCCTTTCCATACATCTTCGTGAAATTTATCAAGATCATAGCCGAGCAAACTCATTTTGCTAAGTACTTCTTCAAAAGGATAAAAATACATTCCTCCTAAAAGAAAAGTCAGATCATTCTCGTCTCTTCTAACGCCAACACGTTTTCCATTTTTAAAAAGATAAGATGAATCTTTTTTAAAAATTATCGCATTGCCACTATCCGGATTTCCAAAGTCAATTCGAAAATCGGTGGGAAATTTGATATTCTCATACCATGTCTCCTTTCGCTTCAAGCTATCATTCTCGTATATTTCAGTTGTCTGGTTGAAGCGCAAAGTTGTATACCATCTATCCGCATACCGGTCGTGCATTTTTTTAAGAATATCCTTGCTGCCATCAACATAGGCCATTGAAACTGAAAATAAAAATACTGCTACCGCAATAGTTGTTTTTTTCACAAGAATAATTTTATTTAGAAGTAAGGATCAGGCAGAATAAGTGCACTTGCTAATGTGAAATCTATTTCAATATACTCTAAGCCAAATGCCACATGGCTTCAGGTACCAGGTGTTGTTGTATCATCTCCCATTACAAGGTTCGCACCGCCTTCACGCATTATTTCTTCCATGTTACGGTCATTATCAACGATCCCTTTTTCCTCGAGCATGCGCATGTCTTTGGCATCTCTTAAAAACTCAGATGCAAAGATAAACTCGTTAAGTTTTTTATTTTTATTGAAGATGATTTCTTTGTTGGTTCCCTCCCATTCTTTCTCTCCCAGGTATAAGTAAATTATATTTTCCCCTATCTCCATTACACTGTTCATGTCATGTGTATTTATGATAGTGGTGATATTATTCTCTTTGGTTAAATCCCGTATCAGCTGGTCAATAACCAACGAAGTCTGGGGATCGAGCCCTGAGTTAGGCTCATCGCAAAATAAATATTTCGGCTTCAAAACGATTGCCCGAGCGATGCCTACACGCTTCTTCATACCACCACTTATTTCCGCAGGAGATTTACTGTTTACACCTTTAAGGTTTACCCTTTCCAATACATCGTTTACTCTTGCAATTTTTTTTGCGTGGCTCCAGTTTGTAAACATGTCCAATGGAAATTTTATATTACGCTCTACACTCATGCTGTCAAAAAGCGCAGAACCCTGGAACAACATACCTACCTGCTGACGTAGTTCCTTACGATCATCCTCCTGCATAGTCGCAAGATCTCTTCCGTCAAAAAGAATTCCGCCGCTATCCACTTCGAACAAGCCTACCATACATTTTTGTAATACTGTTTTACCACTGCCGCTTGTGCCTATAATAAGATTGGTCTTACCAGTTTCCATAACTGCACTTATCCCTTTGAGGATTTCTTTGTCTCCAAATGATTTCTTTACATCCTTAAGCTCTATCATTTATTACAGTGATTAAATTTTAAATCATGGAAAACCTGAATCTGTTTTCGAAGTAATATTTGCTACAATAAAATCTGCGCAATTATATAATCCGCAATTAGAATTAAGATACAACTTGTAATTACTGCGCTAGTGCTTGCCCGCCCGATTTCCAGTGCACCCCCCTTAACATTATATCCATAAAAGCATGAAATACTACTTATAATAAATGCAAAGGTGTAAGCTTTTACAAGTGCAAACCAGACATTTTTTGGAAGAAAGCCTATCAGCAATCCTTTATCGTAGGTGTCCGTTGAAAGAATACCTGCAAGGCTACCTGCTAATCTTCCTCCATAGATGCCTAATACCGCCGCCAGTATAACCAACATCGGAATGGTAATAAGTGCGCCGACAATCTTTGGCATTATCAGGTATGCCTTAGTGTTAATACCCATTATCTCCAACGCATCGATCTGCTCACTTACCCGCATGTTGCCAAGCTCACCCGCAATCTTGCTACCAACTACTCCGGCTAATACTATGCATACAAGTGTAGGTGCAAATTCTAATATAACTGTATCACGTACAATTTGTGCAATCGTTTCTTTGGAGATTAGGGGACTCGTGATTTGGTAAGCTGTTTGAACAGCGCTCACAGCACCCATGAAAATCGAGATGACTGATACAATCCACAAGGAGCCAAAGCCAATTTCAACGGACTGATGCATTAATTCTTTCCAGTACATTTTAAGACTTTCGGGCCTGGTGAACATTCCCTTTATCATTAAAAGATAGCTGCCTATTGTAGAAAATAATTTCATCAGCAATTAATATTTAAATGCAATTTATTACATTTTGAGCCTATCCGGCTTTCGGCTGCACCACATTCAATAAGTTATAATTACAATTGGATTTATATTATACTTCGCTGGTTTTCTTTAACCTTTTCCATCTTCGCACCGGCACCGCTTCAGCATCCTTACTATCGGTACATTTCATTTGTGCATCCACCACCGCTATCAGCACCATATTGTAAATACTTCTTACCTGGCTTCCTAACTGCAATATATGCACAGGCTTACTGAGCCCGAGTAATACAGGCCCAATGGCATCGGCCCCTCCTACTTCCTGCAATAGATTATAAGCAACATTACCGGCAGCAAGATTAGGGAAGATTAATACATTCACATCTTTATTTAGCAAATCACTAAAAGGATAATTGTCTTTTATCATTTCTTTATTGAATGCCACATTCGCCTGTAATTCGCCATCAACAATGAGAGTAGGATCTTTTTCCTTTACAATTTCTGTAGCCCTGGATACTAATTTTGCTTCGGGGGAATCGCTGCTTCCAAAGTTAGAATAGCTCAGCATGGCTATACACGGCTTTATCCCAAAATTCTTTACTTCTTTAGCAACCATTAAAGTGATGTCAGCAAGCTCCTCAGCGGTTGGGTTAAAATTTACTGTTGTGTCAGCAAGAAATAAGGGCCCTCTTTTGGTCATCATTATGTACATACCAGCAACTTTCTTAGACCCTTCTTCCATACCGATGATCTGTAACGCGGGCCGAATTGTATCCGGGTAATTTTTTGACAACCCGGAGATCATCGCATCTGCTTCTCCTGTCTCCACCATCATACAGCCGAAATACAAACGGTCTTTCATTATTTTTTTAGACTCATAATAATTAAAGCCCTTGCGCTGTCGCTTTTCGAAAAATAATTCGCTATAGTGTTTTCTTCTGTCCGCCGATTCATCACTTTTTGGATCAACTATAATCATTCCTTCCAGGTCAATTCCATTTGCCGCGGCAATCGACCCAATGATTTTAGGATCACCTAACAGTATAGGATAGGCGACACCTTCGTCCTGAACAAGCTGCGCTGTTTTTAAAATTTTTTGATTTTCTGCTTCTGCAAAAACAACCCGTTTCGGATTTTTCTTCGCCTTGTTTCCAATCATTCTCAACAGCTGATTGTCAATACCAAGGCGCTCATTTAAGCCAACAACATAAGAATTCCAATCTGTAATGGGATGGCGGGCCACTCCACTTTCCATAGCAGCCTTTGCAACAGCAGGAGCTACTATTGAAAGAAGGCGGTTGTCAAGCGGCTTGGGAATTATATAGTTTGGGCCAAAAACAATATTCTTTTCGTTGTAGGCCATTGTAACGATATCGGGTACAGGTAATTTAGCAAGCTCAGCCAACGCCTTAACTGCAGCAAGCTTCATTGCTTCATTTATCTGCGTAGCCCTTACATCAAGTGCGCCGCGAAAAATATAGGGAAATCCCAAAACATTATTCACCTGGTTAGGATAATCGCTCCTGCCTGTTGCCATGATCACATCTTTCCTGGCAGCAGTTGCTTCTCCATATGTGATTTCCGGATCTGGGTTAGCCATGGCAAATACTATAGGGTTTCTCGCCATAATCTTTACCATTTCCGCGGTTACAACATTTCCAACACTAAGGCCAATAAATACATCTGCATCCTTCATGGCGCCTTCGAGGGTCTGCGTAGAATCTGTTGTTTGAGCAAATCTTCTTTTTGTCTCATCGAGACCTTCCCTGCCAGCATGGATAACACCCTTCCTGTCGAACATTACAAAATTCGAGGCTTTAGCGCCTACTGCCTCGTATAATTGCACACATGCCATGGCGGCAGCGCCGGCTCCATTCACTACAAACTTTACACGTTCGATTTTTTTCCTTTGTATCTCCAGGGCATTTAATAATGCGGCGGCGCTTATGATGGCAGTGCCGTGCTGGTCATCATGCATTACAGGTATTTTAAGCCTTTCTTTCAGTTTCTGTTCTATATAAAAGCATTCAGGCGCTTTTATATCTTCCAGGTTAATTCCACCGAAAGTTGGCTCAAGCGCTGCTACAATCTCGACAAACTTTTCAGGATCTCTTTCATTTATTTCAATATCAAATACATCAATATCAGCAAATATTTTAAACAATAC
>JBDUEG010000033.1:0-17468 GCA_040002575.1 Ginsengibacter sp. | reverse complement strand
TGCTTATTTCCATTTACATCAAAAGGTAAAAAATCACATTGGAGATCCATTAAAAGATCAGGATTAATTCTTACCCCAAATTTGAATAGAAGATCTTCCAGCTTAAGATTGCGATCATATGCTATCACCTGGTTTTTTATCTGGAGGCTATCCATTTCTGCATTAAGCCTGTCTAAGAACCACAATACTTTTCCACCACGCATAATGTATTGGTCTATTTTCAACTTTTCCTCTTCGGTAAAAGAAAGTGATGGCTTTACAATCATCAACAATTGAAAGGTGTCGGGTATTATTGGTTCCTTATTAATATTTATGGTGAATAGTTCATAGTTCTTTCTCAATACATTTTCCACAAGATCATACACATTTGTTCCCGCCGGTTCCCCGTTTCCGGTAGAATAGGCAACGAGTGGTCTATTACTTTCTTTGATCTTGCTTATAGCATCAGCAAATTTATATTCAAGTAATGCCTCAGCACTGTTCAGTTCTGGAGGGGTGATTATGGTCTTCGTACCTGCATAGAGATTTACAAGTATCGTTTTATCCTTATAATGAACCAGCGCCGCAGGATAAACGTATTGAGACTGCTCACCTGCCTTTAGCTGCACTTTTAAATTGATGGGAACAACCCCCAGTGAAGTAAGTGTATCCGCATAAGTCCTATCTGTTTCCGGAATATTTTCTTCAGGTGAGAGTAGCCTGTAACGGATGTTGCCTTTTGCATACTCTTTAAATTCCTGTAATAATTCCTGCGAAGTAGTAGCAAGCTTTCTAAATCCGGAAGGAAGATCTCCTTTTAAAAAAATATCAACCTGAATTACATTATCAATGTTTCTTAAAATCTTTTTTACAGGAGACGATATCGTAAACCTTCTCTCGTTAGTAAGATCGGCTCTGTAATGAAATGTGGCAGCGAGCAAATTCAATGCTATCAATACGACAATAACTGTAAACAAACTCCATCGGTTATTCGCTGAAAAAAATTTCATTGTCTATAGGAACTGTTTTTTGAAAGAATTTTTTGAGTTGAAAAAAGGAATAAAAAAATGATACTCATAAAATAGATGATATCTCTTGTATCAATCACTCCGCGGCTTATGCTCCTGTAATGAAAATCTATTCCGGCCATTTCAAGGTAGTAATCGGCATTGCCTGAAAAAACAGCAAGTTTGCTAATAGCATTGAATCCAAAATAAAGAACAAGGCATGCAAAGGCGCCCACTAAAAACGCGACAACTGCATTAGAAGTAATGGAAGAGCACCATAGGCTTATCGCCGCAAATACAGCGGAAAGAAATAACAAACCAATGTAAGAGCCCACTATTCCTCCCGCATCAATACCTCCGCCGGCAGCCAAGTAGTGAATCGAATAAACATACAGTAGGGTTGGCAATAAAGTGATTAGGATAACAATGATTACGGCAAAATATTTTCCTGTTACTATTTGCCAATTAGTAAGGGGCCTTGTTTGTAATATTTCAAAAGTACCGGCCCTGAATTCTTCTGAAAAACTGCGCATTGACAACGCTGGGATAAGGAAAAGAAAAACCCATGGAGCAATATCAAAAAACTGGCTCAACGTTGCATAGCCGAAATCAAACAAATTTGTATCTTTTAAAAAAAAAAGAAAGAAGCCGGTAACGAGGAGAAATAAAATGATGGTGATATATCCGGTAAGGCTGCTGAAAAACTGTCTTAATTCCTTTTTGACAATTGATATCATTCTTTGAGGAAAATTTGTTCCGGTTTGAAAGTAATTAAAACTTTTTGATTTAGGATAAAGCAGCGTTTTAATATATGCTAATGTCTTACTAACACTGCTTATCTTATTTAACCTTTCCTGTTTTGTTTTGATGTATTTCTGAAAAATTAAGAATGACGACGCCTGTGTGAATGAAAAGCAATTACAGAAATCTTGCTATGAAAAGTTTACCTGAACAGACTGCTGAAGCCCCGTACTAACGGGGTTTTTTATTTGTGAAAAATTATTGTAGCAGCATCTCTACTAAAAATATTAATTATGAAATTACTACAAACTCAAATTTTAGGAGCTTTCCTTTTATGCTCTGTTGCAGCAGCAGCTCAATCAGACAAGAAAATCCTGCTCCCTCCACCTCCACCGCCAGCTCCGTTAGTAGCTGTCATTGTTCCTCCACCGCCCGTTCCTGCCATTCCACCAGTTCCCGAGGTTCCACCAACCGTAGCAGCTATTGATCAAGTACCCGCTCAACCACTAGCTCCTCCTCCACCACCCTTGTCGCCAAAGCCACAAAAGCATTAATTATAATCAAACTGAAATTAAACAGAGCAATAATAATTTTTCAGAAACGGACATCATTTAAAATAAAAAACAGGCGCTCATATTGAATGACGCCTGTTCACAATTATATATTTAAATTTAAACCGCGAAACTTTCGCCACAACCACAACTCCTGCTCGCATTAGGATTACTAAAATAAAAACCTTTGCCATTTAACCCGTCACTGAAATCGAGGGTCGTATTTACGAGGTAAAGAAAACTTTTAAGATCCGTAACTACTTTAACTCCATTGTCGTCAAACTCCTGGTCCATTGGCTTTTTCTCGTTATCAAAATCCATTTTATAACTGAGACCAGAACAGCCTCCGCCGACAACACTTACCCTTAAAAAATAATCTTCATTGGGTAACTTAGCTTCCTGTTGCAATCTAGTAACCTTTTCCTTTGCCTTATCGCTTACGTAAATCATATTTCTAAATTGAAAATTTGAAAGTAGCACAATTTGAAAATGAATAAATGATCTACAAATTCAAATTTGTTTATTGAGCCATTTTCAAATTGACTTAATGCACCAGGCTTTCTTCGAACTTAAATTTTTCTAAGCCGTTCTTTGACCGGTAATCATTAATTGCAGATTTGATTGCATCTTCTGCCAACACAGAACAGTGTATCTTAACAGGAGGTAAATTGAGCTCTTCCACGATATCCATGTTGTCGATTTTTAATGCATCTTCAACGCTTTTACCTTTGAGCCACTCAGTTGCTAATGATGAAGAAGCAATGGCGGAACCACAACCAAATGTTTTGAACTTGGCATCCTTTATCATTCCTGTTTCATCGTCAACTTCTATTTGAAGACGCATAACATCTCCACATTCAGGAGCCCCCACGAGCCCTGTTCCTACATTCTTTTTGCTCTTATCTAACGTCCCTACATTTTTGGGGTTTTGATAATGATCTATCACTTTATCTGAGTATGCCATTTTTATTAATTTTAGATATTTGAATTTTCTTACTTACAAGTTACGCTTTATTTAACGAGCTGCATATTGAATTAATGAGCAGCCCATTCAATTTTTTCAAGGTCGATACCCTCTTTCCACATTTCCCATAGCGGGCTCATCTCCCTTAATTTTAGTACCGTTGAACTTACCTGGTCAATAGTATAATCAATCTGCTCTTCTGTAGTAAAACGACCTAACCCAAAGCGGAGCGAAGAGTGTGCCAGGTCGTCTCCAAGGCCTAGCGCTTTCAATACATATGACGGCTCAAGCGATGCGGAAGTGCATGCGGATCCGGAACTCACCGCAATGTTTTTATTGAAACCCATCATAAGACCTTCTCCTTCTACGTATTTAAAGCTGATATTACTTACATGAGGAAGACGATGTTCCGTGCTTCCATTTACATAAGCCTCTTCCAGCTTTAACAAAGAGCTTTCGAGCTTGTCCCTAAGCTTACTTATTTGATCGGTATCTTTCTGCATGTCCAGCTGACAAAGTTCACAAGCCTTCCCGAAACCAACTATACCGGGCACATTTAAGGTGCCACTTCTCATTGATCTCTCATGGCCACCACCATCCATTTGAGCAGTAACTTTTACCCTGGGATTTTTACGGCGAACGTACAAGGCACCAACACCTTTAGGTCCATACATTTTATGCGCCGTAAACGCCATCAGGTCAATACCATCTTTATTCACATCAACAGGAATTTTGCCTACTGCCTGCGTAGCATCAGTAAATAATAGGGCCCCATGTTTTTTTGCTATAGCGCTTATTTCTTTTATGGGTTGAATAACACCAATTTCATTATTAGCATACATAAGCGATACTAAGATCGTTGTCGGCTTCATTGCGGCTTCAAGTTCTTTGAGATCGATTAAGCCGTTTCGCTTCACCTCAAGATAAGTGACTTCCCCACCCAACTTTTCAATATGCTTACAGGTATCAAGAACTGCTTTATGTTCTGTTGTTGCTGTAATTATGTGATTGCCTCTTGACGCATACATTTCGTAGACGCCCTTTAGCGCCAGATTATCAGCTTCCGTGGCACCCGATGTAAAGATGATTTCTTTTGGGTCGGCACCAATCAACCTGGCAACCTGCTCACGGGCATAATCTACAGCTTCTTCAGCTTCCCATCCAAAAGGATGATTGCGGCTTGCTGCATTGCCAAAATGATCTGTAAAATAAGGTATCATCGCCTCAAGCACTCGCGGATCCATAGGCGTAGTGGCATTGTTATCAAGGTAGACCGGTAGCTTCAACATAAATTTTAATTTCTGATGTTACAAATTTACGTCAAATAGAGCTAAAAATTTATTCCGGCCTACGCCGAACCCTAATTTTACCAAAGTCGAAAGGATTAAATTTTTAAATAATTTCAACTCTTCCTGTTCGATTGTAGTTTTGTTCTAAAAATTTTCATGAATAAAGTTGAACATATTGGAATAGCTGTAAAAAAGCTATCAGTGTCAATTCCGTTATTTGAAAAACTGTTAAATACCCTCTGCTATAAGACCGAAGTTGTGGAAGGTGAACAGGTGAATACTGCCTTTTTTGAAAAAGGGGGAACAAAGATTGAACTATTAGAAGCATATGCGCCTGGCAGTGTTATTAATTCTTTCATTGAAAAAAATGGTGAGGGAATGCACCACATTGCCTTTGAAGTGAACGATATAGAAGCTGAAATAAACCGACTCATTGATGAAGGATTCAGTGTTATAAATGAAAAACCAAAAGGAGGTGCTGACAATAAACTGGTATGTTTTCTTCATCCCAAATCAACGAACGGTGTGTTAATTGAATTGGTGATGGAAAAAAGATAATACAACAAGAATATAGCTAACCTTTTTGTTATTCGGGATGTTATAAAATTCTCATTGAAATGTTTGCCGTTATTTCTTAGTCCTTATTCACAATAACTGTTATTAATCCTCTGAGCGTAATTGACGTTAAAATTATAGGCATACTATTTAAATACTTTGCAGATGCTAACCTTTCTTCATAAGATTTGTTTCTCAAATATATTAAGTTTTGAGAGGCTTGTTTTAATGTTTGACATTGAATATAATTCTATCGGGTGTCCTGGTTTCATACTCCAAATTTTATAAAATATTTACAAAGCAATCTTCCAATAAAACTCAATTTAAAAAGGGATTCGATTTCTTTTCCACGCCTATACTTGTTTCTATACCGTGGCCGCTATATATTTTCACATCGTCGGGTAAACTAAAAAGTTTTTGCCTGATACTTTGCAATAATGTTTCGTGATTGCCATGGGGAAGATCCGTACGACCAATGCTGTTGTAAAACAAAACATCACCGCCGATGATAAATTTTTGTTCTTCACAATAGAAACAAATGCTTCCAGGTGAGTGTCCCGGTGCGTGAATTACTTCAAGCTTGTCACTGCCAAGGGTAATCGTATTGCCTTCAACTAAAAATATAAATTCACCAACGTAGTTATCAAAAGGCAAATTAAACATCAGCCCTGATGCCGGCGCTAATTTTAGCATTTGTTCTTCGGCTTTATGTAATTGAAGGGTTAGATTATATTTTTCAGAAATAAATTTATTGCCAAAAACGTGATCAAGATGACAATGCGTATTGACCAACATCTTAGGCTTCAAATTATTTTTCTCAATAGCAACGACTAAAGCTTCTTTCTCGTTATCATAATAACAGCCCGGATCAATAATTATGCACTCGTTCGTTTCATTAAAAAGCAAGTATGTATTCTCCTGGACAGGATTAAATGTTAAAACTTTGATTTGGAACATAGCGTATGTCAGTATATATTAATTTCATTTTAGCGATTACGCCGAAACAAGTAATTTTAGAGCAATTATAACCAGAGGATATGCAAGATCACAAGAAACGAATGCACAAAAAAATATTTCTTCTTTTCAGTCTTTTTATTTCTATAAGTTTTTTATCAACAGGCCAGGTCAGCAGTGTAGAGTTTGGTAAAAACAGGGTTCAGTATAAGAAATTCAAATGGCAATACTATCAAACCCCCAACTTTAATTCATATTTTAACCAGGGAGGACAGGAACTTGCCAAGTTTGTTTTGCAGGTGGCTGAAGAAGAACTTCCCAGCGTTGAGAGGTTTGTAGAATATAGTTTACAACGCAGGGCCAACATAGTTATTTATAATAGTTTCAATGATCTTCAGCAAAGTAACATTGGCCTTGGCATCGATTGGCAAAGTACGGGCGGGCTTACCAAACTGGTCAATAATAAGATGATTATATATTACACCAGCGATCATGCTGATTTGCGCAGGCAGATCAGGGAAGGCATAGCAAATATTCTTACGCAAAATATTTTATTCGGAGATGACCTCGGAGAAGTTGCGGGGAACCAGGCACTTCTTGATTTGCCGCAGTGGCTAATTGATGGATATGTAGCTTATGCCGGCCAGAATTGGAGCACCCAACTTGATGACGACCTAAAAAGTGAAATACTAAGTGGAAAATATAAAAACTTTTACCAGTTTGCTTTTGATAAACCGTTACTGGCTGGTCATGCTTTCTGGTATTACATCGAGGAAAAATATAAAAAAGAAAACACTACTTATTTGATATACCTGGCAAGAGTTTATAAAAGCTTGAACAGGGCAAGCAACCAGGTTACGAAAAAAAGAAAATTCAAAGAAGTGCTTGCAGACTTCATGCAATATGAAGAAGAAAAATATGATAAGGATATTTCCCGTAGGAGAAATTATCCAAAAGGGAGCGAGATCACAAGTGTAACTGTTGGAAAAAGAAAGGACTTTTTTCATTTTAATGTAAATCCAAATAAACGGAATGGATCTTTTGCGGTTGTTCAATATAATAAGGGACAATACAAGCTTCTGTTGAATGAAGAAGACAAAGACAAAACGCTTTTAAAATTTGGTGCAAAAGCGAAGCTTGATCAAATCAATCCGAATTACCCGATGATGGCCTGGGATCCAAAGGGCACAAGGCTATCGGTTTTGTATGAAGAAGAAGGGCACATAAAACTATTTGTTTACGATGTAATCACCAGGGTGAAACCTTTTAAAAGAGATCTTACCAATTTCTTTGATCAGGTGCAGGATATGAAGTATATGCTTGATAGCAGGACTATTCTTTTTAGCGCAGTTAAGAATGGCCATTCTGATATTTATACTTACGACATCGAGAACGAAAAAATGAAGCAGGTTACCAATGATGTGTACGATGATCTTGATCCTTCGTTTGTGGCTTTTCCGAATAAAAATGGAATTATATTTTCAAGCAACCGTCCATCTACCACAGTAAGAGGCTCTGATACTTCTCTTTTGAATCATAATTATAATGTGTTTTTAATAACTGATTTTGCTACGAATAAGCCAGAGCTGAACCAAATAACACAACTGAGTAATTTAAAATTTGGAAATGCAAGATATCCCGCTCAGTATAATAACAATCACTTTACTTTCGTGAGCGATGAAAACGGCGTAGGTAACCGTTACGCAGGCTTCTTTACCACGGAAAGAGCAGGCCTTGATACCCTCGTTTTGATAGGCGATGACATTCTCCGTAATCCAACAGAAATCGAAGTGGACTCTGTTTTGAAATCTTACAATAAACAAGATGTTGATTCGATTGCGGTTGTTTCTATAACTAACGACTCGTCCTATGTATTTCCCTTAACAAACTATGCAAGTAGCCTTAGAGAAACAAGATCGGCCGGAGACAATAACCAGGTAAGCGAGGTAACCCGGCAAAGCGATGACAAGATTTTGTACAAGCTTAAAATTGATGAAAACACTTTACGTCGGCGCAATGTTTCCGTTCCACCAACATCTTACATGAAACGATTGATAGAAGCAGACAGGATATCAAGAGGTCAGGAAACAGCCTCTGCAATAGTCGATACTGCAGGTAAGCAGGAAGATATTTTTCAAAATGAATTTAAAAATGAAAAGAACGACACCTCCAATGCAGGAAAGAATTTTCCGGGCATAGATCAGAACGAACCCACTGTATTAAGTAGTGCAAAATTGTTTCCTTATAAGCCTTTGAAATTCTCGACTGATTATATCGTTGCAGGATTTAATAATAACGTGTTGGGTACAAAATATGAATTATATGGTGGAGGAGCTGGACCCATTTCCCTTACTTCTGACAATGGCCTTAATGGCCTGATAAGGCTTGGCATTTCAGATGTCATGGAAGACATCAAAGTTTCCGGAGGGTTCCGTCTTTCAACCAATTTAAAGGACAATGATTGGCTTTTTCAATTTACTAATCTTCGCAAAAGAATAGACTGGGGACTTACTTATTACCGGAATGTTCAGCAGGCATCATTTCCCGATGGTACAATTGTAGGAAAAGTGTTTTCAAACCTTTACCAGGCAAGCATCAGTTATCCCTTTGATGTTACTAAAAGTATACGGATAAGCGGAGGAGCAAGAAAAGACAAAGGTGTAATAAACACAGATGCCAATGACCCTGCCTCTTTAACGACTCCTGATGTGTCAAAAACTTACGGCCTTTTACATGTCGAATATGTTTATGATAACACCCTAAATCCGGCGCAAAACATATGGAATGGTATCAGGTACAAAGCATATGTTGATTGGAATTCGCAGTTAAGTAAACTAGCAACTACTGAAGGCCGCTATACCTTTAATTTTGGTTTTGATGCACGGGCTTACTATCCAATTTACCGCAACTTTATTTGGGCAGGCAGGGTAGCTGCTGATTTTAGCTGGGGTAATCAAAAATTCATTTATTACCTCGGTGGAATTGATAACTGGTTTAAGTTTGGCAACAACTTAAAGGAAAAAAATGGCGTTCAATCTTACCGTTATTTTAATCCAAACAACACGCCCGATCCTGATGCAGATTATGCATTTCAGACCCTTGCTGTAAACCTGAGAGGTTTTATACAAAACGCCGCGAATGGAAATAATTCTGCGATTATAAATAGCGAATTCAGATTGCCGGTATTCACAACGTTTTTTAGTAAGCCTATCAACAATGCATTTATTAGAAACTTCCAGCTGATACAATTTATAGACCTGGGTTCTGCATGGAACGGAGCCTATGATAAGCTCACCCGCCCTTCCATTACTTATTCCGATCCATCGGATGCAACTGTACAAATAAAAATTAAGGCGCCTGGCATTGGTCCGTTCCTTGGTGGTTATGGGTTTGGCGCAAGAACTACCCTTCTGGGCTATTTCCTGAAATTTGATGCCGGATGGCCAATGAGTGGCTTCTTCCGGGGTAAGCCGATTTATTATTTTAGTATGGGTCTTGATTTTTAAGACAAAAAAAATTATTTAATATTACCCGGGTTATAACTATACCCGGTAATTTTTTTTTTATAATCCGCAGAAAAGAAACAGGAATTTTTTTACTGAAGTAAATATGAATGTTCCGCATACCTATGAAGATTTGAAATTTCCAGCTCACACTGGATTTAAAAATTATTTAGCGTCGTATTTATAATATCACAAGCTTGCAGAATCTCTTCAGTTGTAATCGTCAGAGGAGGTGCAATACGGAGACATTGCGGTGCGAATAAGAACCAATCAGTAAAGATAGCTGGTGTATTAGAGGAATTGTTTAGATAGGGCGGCTGAAGTAAAGCATTTATTACTTCTCTGTTTTCTTCAAAATTTGCGAATTCAACTGCTATCATCAGCCCTTTACTTTTGATAGATCTTATTTTTCGAGATTTAAGATTTTTTATGAAGAGCTTTTCCTTTTCAAAAACTGATTCTATTATGCTTTCTTCTAACAACACCTGCATTGCTGCGTTACCTGCGGCACAGCAAACAGGATGGCCCCCAAAAGTATTAATGTGCCCAAGCACAGGATTAAGGGTAAGGCTATCCATAATTTTTTTATCGGCTATAAAGGCGCCCAAAGGCATTCCTCCCCCGAGGGCTTTTCCAAGAAGTAATATATCGGGTACGATGTCAAACTGCTCAAAGGCCCATAAAGTTCCATTCCTCCCAAAGCCACATTGAATTTCATCAAGCACAAGCAAAGTACCAGTTTCATCACATTTTTTTCTTAGCGCTCGCATCCATTTTTTGCCAGGTATAATTACTCCTGCTTCGGCCTGTATCGTCTCAGCCACCACGCAAGCAGTTTGATCCGTTATTTGCTCAAGACTTTCAAATGAATTAAAGGTAAGGTGTACGATACCGGGCAATAAGGGTCTAAAAGAATTGCGCCAGTATTCATCTCCCATTATACTTAACGAGCCTTGAGTGCTCCCATGATAGCTATTTCTGAAGGCAGCGATCTGCGTTCTGCCGGTATGTCTTTTCGCAAGTTTCATTGCTCCTTCTGTTGCTTCTGTGCCTGAAGCCGTAAAAAAAACAACGTTGAGAGAAGAAGGTAAATTATTTATTAATAGTTGTGCATAAGAGGTCTGTGGAGATAAAACCAGTTCCCCATTTACCATCACATGCAGAAACTTATTGCTTTGTGTAGTGATAGCATCAATAACTTTTCTATTACCATGACCAATATTACACACACTTATGCCGCCAATAAGATCAATGTATTCCTTATTGTCCACGTCATACAATTTGCATCCTTCCACATGAACAATTTCCAGGGCAAGTGGAGACGGTGACGTTTGTCCGATATGGTTAAGAAAGATTTGGCGGTTTGTCATGGCTATTAGTAGAAGGAGGTTTCATGAATTAGTACGAATTTAGTGATCTAAATTAATCCAGGCATCATTTCACACTGTATTAGAACTAAGTCATCAAAACTAATGTTGCGCCATTTAAAAATATAATCATGTCTTTAATTCTTGAAGTAAAAGGAGTAAAACCAAAATGGGGAAATAATTGCTATATGGCGCCAAATGCTACCCTTGCCGGCGATATCGTCATGGGAGATGATTGTAGCATTTGGTTTAATGCAGTCATTCGTGGCGACGTAAATTCAATTCGAATGGGTAATAAGGTCAATGTACAGGATGGTGCAGTTATTCATTGTACTTATCAAAAGGCCTCAACTACTATAGGAAATAATGTAAGTATAGGACACAATGCAATCATACATGGCTGCGTTATAGATGATAATGTGCTCGTGGGTATGGGCGCAATAGTGATGGACAATACCAAAATAGGTTCTAACTGCATTATCGCTGCCGGCGCTGTTGTGCTGGAAAATACCGAGATAGAGCCAGGAAGTATTTATGCAGGAGTTCCTGCCAAAAAAATAAAAAATATTCCACAGGAATTAATTGATGGCGAAATAAAAAGAATTGCAGATAATTATGTGATGTACTCAGGATGGTTTAAATCTTAACAGTGCATTGAGCATCCATAAGGTCAGGTTTTACGTCATATATAATAATAAAAAGTTAATGAAAAAATTATGTGTTGGGCTGGTATGTATTTTGACTTTCTCGGGATGCTCCGTTTTCAAAAAAAATGAAAAATATGGATGCCCCACAAATGGCAAAAATGTCGGCGCTGAAAGACTTTTATCCGGCGATAAGGATGCTATTAAGGCAGCAAAAAAGGCAAAGAAGTTCAAATCATAATTAAACAATTTTAATCTGTTTTTAATCCAATAATATCAAACATCAAACTCTATGTGCTATCATTTAAAAACAAATTTTGGAGGTACTGAAGCCGTCATTGACGATAACTGCGGTGTTTCAAAGTTTTATTCAATTGCAGATATTCTTTCAGATGGCCTTCATGTAAATTTCCTGAACCAGGTTGACGATTCTGAAACTCTTGACTGGGATTTTAAATATAAAAATCACTTCCTCACGCTGCATTACAATGTTTTTAATGGGGTATCTATTTTGCCACACAGCGCAAAGGTGATGGCTAAAGAAAACCAGGCTGTAAGGGAAGTTGCCAAATTCCTTGAAAGAAATGCATACTAGCCATTTGGCAGGTGCACAAAGAAACTTTTCACCACTCTTTATTTTCAACCGAGCCAAGAATATTAAGGTAACTCACATACCTTTCTGCAGGAATTTTTCCTTCTTCTACTGCCCTTTTTACAGCACAGCCCGGTTCTTCAATATGCATACAGTTATTGAAACGGCATTCATTTATTAATTCTTTCATTTCAGGAAAGTAATGAGATAATTCTTCTTTCTCAAAATCCATTAAGGCAAACTCACGCAATCCGGGAGTGTCGATAATTCTTCCTCCGCCCGGCAGATCATACATTTCTGCAAACGTAGTTGTATGAAGCCCTTTGCCACTCCAGCCGCTAACATCTTGTGTTTTGAGGACTAACTCAGGAAAGATATTGTTGATGAATGAAGATTTGCCAACTCCGGAGTGCCCGCTTAACAAAGTCGTTTTGTTTTTTAAAAGATCCGTTACCCCGGCAATACCTTTTCTTTCGGAAAGGCTCATCGGCAAAACTATATAGCCTATCTGCTCATACTCGCTTTTAAGCTGATCAAGCTTTTCCAATTCCTTTTTTTTATAGAGGTCACTTTTGTTAAATACAATAACGGCGGGAACATGATAGGCTTCCGAGGCAATAAGGAATCTATCTATAAAACCCCTCGATGTTTTCGGGTCTTTAAGAGTAGCGAAAAGCAGGCTTTGATCAAGGTTGGCAGCAATAATATGATGTTGGTGTTTGTTGTGGGGGGATTGCCTTGTTATATAATTCTTTCGCTCATGAATTTCATTTATAACAACACTTCCTTCTTCCGTATCTTCTATTTGGAACTCTACTTCATCACCTACAGCAAGCGGATTAGTAGATGTAATGTCGTCAATCTTAAATTTTCCTTTTATCCGGGCATTAAATTCTTCACCGTGCTCATTTTTGACCACATACCAGCTGCCCGTTGATTTATAAACAACCCCATTCATAAATGTAATTTAGGAGATATACACTTAGAGTAGTTGTTGCTCATGGAAACTTTTTAAAAACAGTATATCTTAAAAGAACTTCAAGTAACAATAAAGCCATGACGGCAAATATGAACGGATAGAATTTTTCTGTAGATCGATGAAACGTAGTTATTTCAACTTTTGATTTTTCTAGATGATCTATTTCGCTATAAATATTTTCCAGGCTTTTATTATCTGTAGCTCTAAAATATTTTCCGCCCGTCTCATCTGCAATATTTTTCAGCAACTTTTCATCAATCGATACTTTTTCGTTTTGCATTACCATACCCATTGGCGTATTTACGGGAGTCGCAGCAAATCCTTCAGAGCCTACACCGATTGTATACACTTTTACCTTGAAAGTTTTTGCAATCTCTTTTGCCGTGGCCGGATCAATAAGTCCGCCATTATTAATACCATCCGTAAGAAGGATAACAACCTTGCTTTTCGCCTTACTGCTTCTCAGCCGGTCAACACTCGTTGCAAGCCCCGAACCGATTGCAGTCCCATCTTCAAGCAATCCGTTTCGTATCTGCTCAATCTGGCTCTTTAAAACATAATGATCTGTTGTAAGCGGGCATTGGGTAAAACTTTCTCCGGAAAATATTACGATTCCAATTCTGTCGGTGGTGCGATGATCGACAAAATCTTCTGCTACTTTTTTAGCTGCCTCCATCCTGTTTGGTATGAAATCCTGGGCAGTCATGCTTCCACTTACATCGATACTTAAAATAATATCCACACCTTCACCTTCCGACTGCTGCTCATCAAACCTGGTTTGCGGCCTGGCAAGAGCAACAATTATGCAGCTTAAAGTGAGCAATCTTAAAATAAAGGGAATATTATAAAAGGAATTTTTCCATGATCCTGTTTTTGTCAATCCCCTGGTAGTTGAGATAGGTATAGTAGCAGTTTGCTTTTTACCTTTTGTAAATTTCCAAAAAATAAGGAACGGAATTATTCCAAACAAGATGAAAAAAAGCGGCTGGTCAAAAGTAATATCGTTGAAATAATCAAACAACATTTTCTGTCTTCACGTTTACCTGACTATTAATTTCTTTTATCATTTCTTTTGTCTGGATAAAACATCCTTCGCTGTCGGACCGGTGAGGAACGTATTTTGCAAATTTCACCGCGCTGTTCATTCGAAGACAGTTTGCGAATCCGGTAAGTGTTTCCTTTCTCAACCCGGATTCATCAAGCTCCATAAGTATTTCATCAGAAGTAAGATGGAGCTTATAGGTTTTTGTTTTTCTCGTAATGTAGCGCTTAAAAATTTCTGAGAGTTGTGTATGATACTGCTTTACTTCATTTTTGTTAAGAAGCTCTTGTTTCTCCAAATCATTTAACGATTGCATTGCTTCATCAAAAGGAGTAAGTTTTGCTTTGAAAGCATCGGGAATTTTATCTTTTTTTCTGAAAACTCTTACAAGAAAAATTATTAAAAATATGACTATCAAAAAACCAACACCCATTAACAACCATATCCACCAGGGCCATTCCTTCTTAACTTCAATAATGTTTTTGATGTCATGAAATGTTTTCACACTATCGAGAGGAGAGAATGAAACATTGATGGGAACAGTGTCTGTAAAAAGGCTATAAGAAGAATCGGCATCAAGGGGTTCCGCTACGAGCGTGAGCGGAGGAATTACATTTTTGCCCGAATCAAAACTTGTAAGAGTCAATTCCTGGCTAAACATTAATAAGCCGTTAGCAGCGCCGGAATCAATTTTGTTTTTACTTACCACGACAAAATTTCCAAAACTATCCGGCAATGAAAACCAGGTAAGCTTAAAAGAATTATCCGGCATAGAGGTTTCAATCTTGTATTGAAATTGCTCGCCTATTACAATATTTTTTTTATCGACAGTAGTTTTGACAAGGGGCAATTGTGCGATTACCTTTTGCCAGGAAAACAAGTACACCAGGAAAATAAATAAGAAGGCAGTCCTTGTATGATAAAGTCTATTGCTCAAACCGTTCTCTTATTTTCGTCTTAAAAAAAATTGTTGCAGAACTTTTACGTAATCCTCATCCGTACGTATATGTAGCAGATCGGAGCCGGTTTTTTTAAAGATATTTTTGCATTGAGCGCTTTGCTCAATAAAATTTTGCTGGTAATTATGTCTCACCATAGGATCGGAGGTATTCAGCCAAAGGGATTTTCCACTTTCCAAGTCTTCTACTTTTAGCATTCCTACGTCGGGGAGCATCATATCCATTTTATCATAAATCTTCAAGCCTATTACATCATGCCTGCTTCCCATTACTCGTAGTTTATCCTCATACTTCTCGTCTATAAAGTCGCTCATGATAAATGCAATGCTCTTTTGCCGGTTAGACCTTGAGAAGAAATTTAATGCTTCATTCAAATTTGTCCCCGTACGTTTAGGCTCTGCTGTTAGCAGTTCTCTTACAATGTATAAAGCGTGCTCTTTACCTTGCTTTGGAGGAATATATTTTTCAACCTTGTCGCTGAAAAAAATGACACCTACCTTATCGTTATTATTTATAGCGCTAAAAGTAAGTACTGCCCCTATTTCTGTGATGAGATCACGCTTCCTGTGATGTACGGTGCCAAATAAAGCACTGGCGCTTACGTCCACCAAAAGAATTACAATAAGTTCTCTCTCCTCTTCAAAAACTTTCGTGAAAGGATGTGAAAATCGGGCGCTTACATTCCAATCTATAAACCTCACATCATCACCGTGATAGTACTCACGCACTTCTCTAAAGCTCATTCCCTTTCCCTTAAACGCAGAATGGTATTCACCTGTAAAAAGATGGGTAGTAATTTTCTTACTGATGATTTCCAGTTCTTTTACCTTCTTTACTATTTCAGCGGTCGTTAACATAGTCTCACTCCAATCCCTCTCCCAAGGAAAGGGACAAGGATTATTAATTTAAAATATTTCATACTCTATTTTTATGAAGCAGATTTATGCTCAAGAAGATTTTCCTGATATCTTTTTCTACCTGATACCTAATCACGGTACATTCACTACTTTCAATATTTCCATTATTATCATTTCAACATTCACATTCTCTGCTTCGGCT
The DNA here is from genome assembly GCA_040002575.1 of Ginsengibacter sp. Lineage (GTDB taxonomy): Bacteria > Bacteroidota > Bacteroidia > Chitinophagales > Chitinophagaceae > Ginsengibacter. Next base: position 1,283 of record JBDUEG010000033.1, on the reverse strand, counting down.
TCATAAGTAAGCCCGATACGATGACGTAAAACATCTTTACAAATATTTCTTACATCTTCAGGAATCACATAACCACGTTTATTCAGGTATGCATATGCCTTAGAGGCAAGCGCAAGATTAATGCTAGCCCTGGGCGAGCCTCCAAAGGAAATTAAAGGCTTAAGTTTTGAAAGATTGTATTGATCGGGATAGCGTGTGGCGAAGACAATATCTATTATATACTGTTCAATTTTTTCATCCATATAAACCTGCCTCACCAGTTCTCTTGCGCTAAGTATTTCATGGGTCGATACAACAGGATTCAAACGTACCTGTTGCATGCCCTGCACATTTTGACGTATTATTATTTGCTCTTCACTTTTAGTAGGATAGTCAATAATTACCTTCAGCATAAACCGATCTACTTGCGCCTCGGGTAAAGGATATGTTCCTTCCTGCTCAATTGGATTTTGCGTTGCCAATACCAGAAACGGTTCATCAAGGGGATAAGAGTGATTGCCAATCGTAACCTGCCTTTCCTGCATTGCTTCTAATAAGGCACTTTGTACTTTCGCAGGAGCTCGGTTGATTTCATCTGCCAATATAAAGTTTGCAAATATTGGACCTTTGCGCACCATGAATTCGTTCTTCTGCTGATTGTAAATCATAGTGCCAATAACATCTGCTGGAAGAAGGTCAGGAGTAAACTGAATACGGCTGAATTGTGCATTGATGGTGCTTGCCAAAGATTTTATTGAAAGTGTTTTTGCCAGTCCCGGCACTCCTTCCAGCAAAATGTGGCCATTGCTTAAAAGCCCGATGAGAAGACGCTCTACCATGTGATTTTGCCCGACTATTACCCTGCCTATTTCAGCGTGTATTTTTTCTATGAAGGTGGCTGAATGATTGATCTTTTCATTTAGCAGGCGAATGTCTTCTGCAGTTTGTAGCATGGTTATTATATGAAAAATTAAGGTAAAAAAACAAAGGGCGCAAATTACGAACATCACATAAACAAAAACGATGCTAATAAAGTGCGTCCGGAAAAAGTATGTTAATTTTGAATGATAAAATAAAATATTTATGGTTGATGAACAACTGATTACAGCAAGCAATCAACTTGAAGGATACCGCATAACCAAGCATTTAGGCATCGTGCGTGGTATTACTGTAAGATCACGTAGCCTGTTTGGAAACATAGCAGGCGGATTACAAACTTTGTTTGGAGGAACGATTTCTATCTATGTGGACCTGTGCGAAAAAACGAGGGTTGAGGCTTATCATCACATGATACAACATGCAAA
>JBDUEG010000032.1:0-17673 GCA_040002575.1 Ginsengibacter sp. | reverse complement strand
TTAAAGAAAAAAATACGGGCCGTAGTAAAGGTTTCGGTTTTGTTGAAATGGAAGACGATGAAGCGGCAAAAACTGCGATCGCAACATTAAATGAAAGTGAAGTACAAGGTCGTAAATTGATTGTTAACGAATCTCAACCTCGCCCAGAAGGCGGTGGCTACAAGAAAAGCGGCGGTGGCGGCTACGGCGGTGGCGGTGGAAGAAGCAGCGGTGGTGGCTACGGCGGTGGCGGTGGAAGAAGCAGTGGTGGCGGTTACGGCGGCGGCGGTGGTGGCTATAAGAAAAGCGGCGGCGGTGGCTACGGCGGCGGCAGTAGCAGAAGTGGCGGCGGTGGTGGTTATAATAAAGATTATTGATTTAATCGTCATAAAGAAACACAAAACCTTTTCATTGATATATGGAAAGGTTTTTTTTATTGAATATAGTTAGGAAAACAGATCGTTTATACATCACCTTAGTGAAACGAGAATAAACTTCGCAAGTACATCCCGACGATTGATTACTGAAAATTTATCTCCTGCATTTATCCAGTAATATTGGCCTGGTCTTATAAACGCTATACTTTCTTCCTGGTTTGCGATCAGTTTGATTTCAGCTGTGTCAATGGAAATCAATATAAAATCCGAAGGTTGATCTGTAAAATTTATAATTTCATTTTTTTCGAGCTGAACCGAATAGACCCTTGCCCAGGGTGTATCTATCAGCAAATGCGTATGCGCAATTGGCTGTGGATTAAGAACAAAATTTTTATTATTCGCTAACAATTCTATATCCATGACGTGAAAAACTGAAGTATCCAAATTCCATACACGATGAACTTTGATATGCGGCTCGCTTAAATCTTCATACCAAACATTCCCGGCCACAGATGTGTTATATTCCGGCCTTTCATTTATACGTTGTGAACCTGTGTAAGTATTGGTAAAGGGAATAAATACTGACGGTGTTGAATGAACATGATATTGCGTGGTATCACCAGGTGGTACCTCTACATTCAAAACTCTCACTTTGTCATTCTCAAAAATTAAATGATGCCGCGGTTCTTTACTTACAGCCACCTGTGCATGTACAGTGAATGAAGAGAAAAAACAGGTGAATAAAAAATAAACCATTATTCGCATTAATAAATATACTACCAGGAAACTACATTTTAGACTGCAAAGTTTTGTTTAAAGATGAAATAGTTAGCAACCCCATTTGCAATAGAAGAATTGTAATCATGGATGCTGTTAAAACATTTTCCAGAATTTATCGTTTACAAAAATGTGGAGTCAATAATGTAAATTCAATTATAAATCTTTAAATGAAACTATGAAGTCCCTATCCGAAACATGGTTTACCGAAGGCTATATTGATTTCGAATTAAAGAAATACACTCTCCTGGCCTATCTGCAGCATGTAGACTCATATTTTAATCAGAATAAGTTATACCCGCAACTAGCGGATATTATTTTTCACTACAATAACATTGTAGCCTTCAGAGAAAACAGGAGATATTTACAGGAGCACTTCCCAAAGCAGTTAACTGATGTAAACATTAAAAAGCTGCAGCTTGAATATGAAAGGATTATAGAAGACGATAGCTTGATGAAAGAGCTTGAAGAAATTGTTTATTATTCTGCCCAACAAATAAAAGCTGCGATACAAAACGGAACAGAGATTTATGAATTTGTTGAGGCCAAGTTAAACATTGAGCCCGTAGGTATCATTCCGCTGGATGTTAAAGAAGGTTACTTACTTATAAGTGATGGAAGATTCAACACAACATTTGCTTACGAATATCACCTATCCATTTACGAAAAACACGATGAAAAATATCGCGGCTTGCGTACTGCCTTTATTCAAAAGTGGATACGCTCAGTAAGTAATACTGCAGAAAATATAAAAGCAGAATTGATAAGAAGCCGTAAAGAATTGCCAAACCCTGCCGTTTATAATATCGAAACATCATTAGCCTACCCGATGGAAGAAACCTTATTACCCATTGCAAAAAGGAGCTTCGTAAAATATTTAAGTAGTTAGCAATCTGAAGGAAACGTTTCTTGCTAGGACCACAGTTTTCCAAAACATCTTTGAACTTTTTACAACTGAACAAAGATTTGGATAAGGGACGGTATGAAATAAATATAAGATGCATTTCGTTTATAAAATAAATGCATCCAAGATGAAGTCCATCATTTCCTCCATACTTGTGCTAAGCGTGCTGGTATCAGCTTCGCAAAAAAGAGTTGATCTTGACCGGTATCGTTTTAGCGTGCAGTATAGATCATTGCCTTCTATACAATTAGATAGCAGTTACCACACTTACAATGTACAGATTGAAGGTACTAAAATGATGAATCCGTTTTTGAGAGATTTATCTCCTGAAAATTCAGTTGTGTTGGAAGGTTGGCGAAAAATAAATGACGAGGGGCATATTACTGTTAAAGTGAAGCTCGACGATCTTTTACCCGAATCTTTTTCAGTTAAGGAGCGGCTTGAAATCACAAAAAATAATTTAGGGCAAGTAACAGGCTCCAAAATATTTTATCACCAGGAACTCATATATACATTTGCAGCAACTGCCGGTATCGATGATTATAAAGGAATGCATCTGAGAGATGAATCTTTAGCTGACCGGGGCTATAAACAAACTTACAATAGCCCGGAATTCAGCATAAAGGCACTTGCAGACGGCTACTTCACACTTAATGCCCTGAATATTACAAGAGATTTATACACCAGCTGCGTTAATCGCTCTATGCATTATCTCAGTGACCGGCTCACGGATAATTTTGGCTTTAAAGAAGTAACTGCAAACGATTTTGTGTGGGTAATAGACAGCAGAAAGCACCCGGAATATGCGGCTAATCACCAGGCAATACAACAACTAAGCGAGGCTTTATTTTCACTAAATGCGGCGAGTTCTATTGAAGAGGCAAAAAAAAAGTTAGAACCTGTAATACGTTACTTCGAAAGCGTGAAATCAAATTACACTTCTTCGAGCAGGCATGACAGAAAGATAAGATATGCGAGCTATTATAACCTTGCAGTACTCTACTATTATATGGATGATCCGCAATCTATGGCTAAAGAAGCCAACGGACTGGTGCTAAATGACTTTGACAGGCAAGACGGAAAAGCATTTGAGCAATCCGCAATGACATTAAAAAATCTCTTCAACATTTCAAATACCAATACACGTCACTTCACCATCAACACTTCATCATTCAAGGGACCGTATGAAAAAAATTCGGTTACTTCTAAAAGATTTTAGATAGGAATATCTTCTCAATAATAAAATGAAATAGTGATTTCAATATTCGATTATTTCAATTTTTCGAAAATCCATCGGATGGCTATTTGATTGAAGTGATATGTATCCATCTCTCACGGTTTCATCACCATTAGTAACAAATTTTTTGACAAGTTCATTTGCAGAATCGTACCTGGGATTTTCGAATTGAATAACCTGCTCGCCATTTACAAAGTGAGTTATTTTTCCATCTCGGACATCAATTTCGGCCGTAACCCATTGATCGCCGGCAAGTGTTCTTTTTACGAGCGGCTGGGTGCAATAAGAACTATTTCTTTTTCCGTTAATTGTTACAAACATACCCGATGCGCATATTTCACCGTTAGGCCGTTCGTCTTTTCCATTACCACCAAGTAAATTATATTCGAGGCATATAGGAAATGGCTGATCCAGGCCCATAGTGGCAGGAGGCTGGCAATCGTATTGAATGCCACCGTCTCTAAATCCCCATGAAGGAGCGCCGGGTGTAAGGGTTCCAACAAATCTATATTCCACTTTTAACCTGTAATTGATGAATTTTTTATCGTAATATAAACCGCCAAACCTTTTATTAAAACTATCATATTCATTATACCGGGTACTAAGAATGCCATTCTCAACACGGAATGTATTACCAAAATTTTCACCTAATTTATAGCCCGCTATTTTCGGTATCCAATTAGTAAGATCTTTCCCATTGAACAGGCTAATCCAATTTTTATTTTGACGCCCTGACGAAAGTTTGTTTGAATGACATGATTGAAAAAAGATCACTGAAATAAAAATGACAAGCAACAATAAAGATTTCATATTTATGAAGTTGATTAAAATTATAAAGCTTAATTCCCTGTCACCAAAGGTATGCGGACGGTAATATCTTCTACAGCTTTTTTTAATTGGCGAGTTTCCCGAGGTTTTAAAAAATCTATTCTACAAAATAAATTCACTTCAAAGAACTTAATTTGCATGTATACAATGTACGTTAGTAGTTCATTTTTTTTAACTAAGAACATCACTATGAAAAGTATTTTATTTGCCTTCACAACTTTCGCCTTCGCTTTCTGCGCAAGTGCCCAAAGTAAAGATTCATTATCTGCAAAAGATTATGCTCATGCCGAAAGCTTTCTCTTTTATAATACACAGCAATACATAGATCATGGCACGGTATATCCGCACTGGATTTCAGGCGATCGGTTTTGGTTTCGCGATCTTATTGCCCATGGCAGCGAATTTATTTTAACAGACCCGGCTGATGGCAAACTAACACCCGCGTTTGATCAGGAAAGATTAGCAGCCTCTCTTTCAGCCGCATCGGGTAAAATATATAAAGCTGATAAATTACCATTTCAAAGTTTTAATTTCTCTGACGATGAAAAGTCTATTTCGTTCAACGCTAACGGCAAACAATGGAAATGCGATCTCCAGAATTATAAGTGTACAGAAGACTTTTCTCCGGCTAAAGATCCAAACCATGTTGCAAAGCAAAATGAAGTGCTATCACCTGATGGTAAAAAAGCCGCATTCATAAAAGATTATAATTTATGGATGAGAGACGTTACTACTAATCAGCAGAAGCAGCTTACAACAGACGGTGTTCAATATTTTGGATACGCAACCGACAATGCCGGTTGGAAGCATAGCAATGAAGCTATTTTGCGATGGTCCCCCGATTCAAAAAAAATCGCGACGTTTCAACAGGATGAACGTAAGGCAGGCGATATGTATCTTGTCACTACCAATGTAGGCCATCCAACTCTTAAATCCTGGAAATATCCTTTGCCCGGAGACAGTAATATTATTACCATCCAAAGGGTAATAATTAATGTAGATGATCCTAAAGTTATAAGACTGCAAGTGCCACCTGATCAGCATCGTGGTACATTAAGCGATGATATTTCCAGCAGCGGCACTTTTGATGATGTAGACTGGAGTAACGATGCAATGCAACTGGCTTTTGTATCTACGTCACGGGATCACAAGCAGGAAAAATTACGAATTGCCGATGCCAGTACAGGAGAAGTCCGCGAAGTATTTGAAGAAACAATACCCACACAGTTTGAATCCGGGCAAGGCAGAATTAACTGGCGATATCTTTCTAAAACGGACGAAGTTATTTGGTATTCCGAGCGAGACAACTGGGGACATCTATACTTATACGATGCTAAAACAGGAAAGCTAAAAAATAAAATTACCAACGGCGATTATGTAGTAACTGAATTACTTAAAGTAGATGAAAAGAACCGGGAGTTATATTTCCTGGCAGATGGGCAGGATAAAAAAAATCCTTACTTCACTCATTTTTACAAGGAAAGCTTCGATGGAAAAAAATTGAATTCGCTTACACCTGAAGAAGGTAATCATGATATTGCATTATCACCTTCAGAAAAATATTTTATAGATACCTATTCACAACCAGACGCTCCTGCCGTAACTAATTTGCGCAGCATATCGGGTAAACTTATTTCAACATTAGAAAAAACTGATGTTTCCAGGTTGAAAGTCTCTGGATGGCAACCACCTAAATCAATTACTGTAAAAGCTTATGATGGTCAAACTAATCTGTATGGGTTGATGTTTACTCCTGTAAGTTTAGACCCAAATAAAAAGTATCCGGTGATCGACTACATTTATCCTGGTCCACAAGGTGGTGGCGTTGGCACATGGTCGTTTGTTGCTTCAAGAGGAGACCACCAGGCACTTGCAGAATTAGGATTTATTGTAGTGGTGCTTGAAGGAAGCAGCAATCCATTGCGCTCCAAAAGTTTTCATGATATGAATTATGGGAACATGGCTGATAACACATTGCCTGACCAGGTCTCAGGAATGCGGCAATTATCAAAACAATATTCTTTTATCGATACAAACCGTATAGGAATTTGGGGCCATTCCGGCGGAGGCTTTGCAACTGCAGCAGCTATGTTCCGTTACCCTGATTTCTTTAAAGTCGGTATCTCAGAATCTGGTAATCACGATAATCGTAATTACGAAGACGATTGGGGTGAGAGGTATAATGGGCTTCTCACAAAAAGTGCAAATGGAACTGATAATTATGAAGCCCAGGCAAACCAGGTATATGCAAAAAACCTGAAAGGCAAACTAATGCTTGCTCATGGAATGATGGATGACAATGTGCCTCCTTACAACACTTTGCTAGTAATAGAAGCATTGGAAAAAGCTAATAAAGATTATGACCTTGTGATATTTCCTAACAGCCGGCATGGCTATGGGGCTAATTCTTTGTACATGATGCGCCGTCGCTGGGATTATTTTGTAAAAAACCTATTAGGTGTTCAGCCTCCAAAGGAATATAAATTGAATTATTCAAACGACCCAAGAGACGGAGCAGAATAATCAAAACGTCAACTTAATAAACTGAAAAGTTTGCAGAAGAAATTATTTGCCTGTTAAGTTGTTTACTGAATCACGATAATTATCACCCACGGGTAATTCGAGGGTGTCAATAAATACACTTGATTTTCGGATGGCAGTGATAAAGGCTACAGACACGATATAAGATTTATGGATACGGATAAATTGAGCATCGGGCAATTCTTCTTCAATAGTTTTAACAGGCATGCGGGTAACTATAGGACGCGAAGTACTATTCAGGTGGATCTTTATATAATCTTTGAGACCTTCAATATATATGATGTCAGTTAAGGTAACTTTTAGAAGACTGTAATCAACGTTTACAAAAAAATAGCCCTGTTGAGATGATGGGCCTGGATTTCTTTGCTGCGTTTTTAGATCAAATAATTGTTTCGCCTTGTTACATGCTTTTACAAAACGATCAAGAGATACGGGCTTTACAAGATAATCAGTTACATCGAGGTTGAATCCTTCCAATGCATACTTTTCATACGCCGTTATAAGTATGATCATTGGGGGTGACGGCATAGATTGAATAAACTGTAAGCCTGTGAGACCGGGCATTTGAATATCAAGAAATAGTAAATCAACGTGTTCCCTTTGCATTACTTTCATAGCCTCTATTGCATTATCGCATGCAGCAACCAGCTGAAGAAATGGAACTTTACTGATGTTATCTTCAAGTAATTCCAACGCTAAAGGTTCATCATCTATAGCAAGGCAACGTATCATCAGGCGATATTTATTTTCAATGAAACTGCAAAAAGGTTATCCTCTTTAGTAATATTAAGCTCATGCTGCAAAGGATATAAAAGCTCTAATCTTCTTCTAACATTCGCTAAGCCGATACCACTTGCTTTGTCTTTTACTTCAAGGGATGCAGCATCGTACTTATTGGCTACGCTAAAATAAAGCATATTATTTTTAGCTTTCATGTCGATATCGATATGCGCATCTTCTATTAAGCCGGTTCCATGCTTAAAAGCATTCTCTACAAAAGGAATCAGGAGCATTGGCTCTATATAATAATTTCTATCCGGTGGTTCCATATTTACATTTATAGAAACTTTTTTTCCATAACGCTGTTGCTGGAGGTCAATATAGCTTTGCAGGTATTCAGTCTCTTTTTCAACAGGCACTTTTTCTTCATCCGTTTCATAAAGCATGTAGCGCATTAGAGAGGAAAGCTTTATGAGAGAAGGTTCCAATAAGTCAGATTTTTTTCGGGCGAGTGCCACCATATTATTCAGCACATTGAACATAAAATGTGGACTCACCTGCGACCGAAGCAATGATAATTCTGTCTTAAGGTTTGCATTCTCTTTATCCTTAGCATGGTTATCAGCAATAATTTTATCCCGGATGGTTTTATAAGCGATGCTGCAAGACAGTATAAATAAGAAAATAAAAGTGCTGAAAAAAATATGTACATCCCAAGAAAAATTTTGAGTGGTAATAAATTTCTTCCTTAATATGCCAACAATCATCACATAAGATGCAAATGAAAAAAGAATTGATATAGTATAAAACGCGTATTTTTTTTTGTAAAAAAATCGGGGTATCAGCAATTCCGCATTCAGGTAAAAAAAGGTGATTAACAAAATGTCACTGATACGGGTAATGAAAAAAAGTATGTATGAATTCTGTGGTTCAGAAGGCTTGGTTTCATGTGGATTATAAGAAGGCCTCAATAAATATGGAAGAGAAAATAATAATATCCAGGCAAGCGCATGAATAAGTATGGTTATCCATTTTTTTGCATACCAATCCTTTTTCATCACACCAAATTAACGATAAGACATGTATAATCACCGCTTATAGGAAAATGTTGCGACCAACAGAACGTTTTCAGCGACGAGGTCAGTAAAAACTTATTCGAAGCCATGCTTCCACTTCTGTGCTATAGCAATCGCTGTCTCCAGCATATAGGGTTTCCATTGTTCAGGTTTCCAGGCGGAACCATGTAATGCTGATGATTGGAGGCGGGAAATTGCATCGTCATAAGATGCCGCCGATTCCAAAATATTTGAAAGTACCAACTCCTGCTCTTGCAATACAGTGTCCTGAATTGGCTCAGGAGAAATGACAAACTTTTTTGGAAAAAAGTCGTTAAGTTTTATTCCATCTGAAATTTCATTTTCGTTTTTAATTATGGAGTACATTTCCATAAAATCCTCCCTGTATCCATTTCTCATATCTTCGTTTACGAGCGCATTACTTAATTGCTCCAACACCACATATTTTAATTGTGGACATTTTTTAATTGCTGTTTTTAATAATCCAAAAAGCGCTGTTGGCACTCTGTCATCGTGTGTGTCCCTTCTTATCTTTTGTCCTGGTGCTGTAACAGAATCTTCCCAGCTTCCGCCGGAAATATGAATTTCCCTAACCCGATGAAGGGGATAGAAATGAATGATATCTTCCAAGCATATCCCAAAATTATGAGACTGGCAATATAAGTTATGAAGATCTAAAATGATGAACCCATTCACGGGAGACACCAGCTTATCTAGAAATTCTCCATGTTGTTTCATTTCATCCAGCGAGTAAGAAAAGGCAAGATTTTCAATACCAACGGGACACTTACATGAATTGTAAATTCTTTTTAAACGATCTCTGCCGATTGCTAATGTTGCAGGTGTAAAAGGAATACTTAACGGTGCTCCCTGGTGAAAGTTTGAGCCAGTCATAAATCCGAAATGCTCGCTTATATGATCAAACTGAAATGTTGCCGAGATTTTTTCGAGGTGAGACAACCAGGTTTGTTGAGCTGCAGTCCAGCAACCGGAGAAGAGAGAGAAATAAACGCCATGCCCAATTAATCTTTTTTCGTTGCCGAAAGCTTGCAACAATTCAACAAACCAGCCGGGAATGTTTTCATGTTTATAAAGCGTATCAAAAGACCATTCTATAGCTTCAACTTTTTCATTTTCAAAAAGAGGAAGCGCAGTTGCTAAAATATTTTCATCAAGGTTGCAGGATAAAGCAGTAAAAATTTCACGCATGATTAATCATATAAAATAAAAATCTGCTTATCCCATTCCGCAAGCCGGGCAGCTTACAAGTGTACTATCAGTTTTTGATTTGTGGATTTTAGGTTTTGATAGTTCATCTTTTCTGAGCTTCTCGCATGAAACAATAGCACCTGTAGTAACTGCAATTAGCACTGCCTGTAGAATTGATTTGGAAAGTTTCATATTGAATTATTTAGGAGATTTTTCTTACTGACAACACATTATTCTGAAACGTTGCAGGATTTAATAATTATTGCAACGGGTAGCTTTATCTTACCTCAAATAAATTATCATCCGCAAACATCGAGGATAAATTATCCCCGGGTAATAAATAAGTAATTGATTGTGTAATGATAACCGATACAGGTGCGGAAACAGTGGAGGCGCCCAGGTTGTCCGTTGCCTTTGCAGTGATAGTATACGTTCCGATTGGCACATTATTCCAGTTGATAGAATACGGGCTTGTATTATCTGTTCCTAACAATGTCGCGCCATTATAAAAGTCTACTTTGCTTATGGAACCACCGGGGTCAGCAGCATTTGCAATGAGCACCATATTTCCAGGTGCTGCGTAGTTTGCATTATTAGGAGGGTTCGTGATACTTACCGTTGGTGGCGTATTTACAGAAATTGTAACAGCACCAGATGTAGTCACTTTGGAACTGTTATCAGTAGCTTTAGCTGTAATTGTATAAGTGCCGCTTGCAACATTAGGCCAGCTATACGAATACGGGCTGGTAAGATCAGTATTAATTTTAGTTGTTCCATTATAAAATTCAACCTTCGAAACCGAACCGCCGGGGTCAGCAGCAGTAGCATTGATAACAATCGTTGCAGGAGGAATAAATGATGCGTTGTTAGAAGGGCTTGTAAGTGTTACAGTTGGTGCTCCATTTACCGCGATCGCTACGGAAGTAGAAGTAGTTGTTAGTGAGGTATTATCGGTAGCCTTTGCTGTAAGTGAATAATTACCTGATTGTACATTTGTCCAGGTAATTGAATATGGGCTGGTATTGTCAGTACCAATTAATGTAGCACCATTGTAAAAATCTACTTTACTTACAGCGCCCCCGGGGTCTGCGGCGGTTGCCTTGATAGTAATACTTGCGGGGGCGGTAAACACTGTGTTTTTTACAGGACTGGTAACACTTACAGTAGGAGCGGCATTAACCGATACAGTCACAGCAGAAGAAGTAGTTACGGCTGATGCATTATCCGTCGCCTTTGCAGTTATTGAATAGCTGCCTGCGGCAACACCAGACCACGTATAAGAATACGGGGCAGCATTATCAGTTCCCAATAAGGTAGTGCCTTTATAAAAATCAACTTTACTTATCGTACCATCTGCATCAGCTGCAGATGCATTAATAGTGACAGTGGCGGGCGAGCTATAAACCGTATTATTAACCGGGCTTGTTATGCTAACAGTTGGCGCAGCATTTACAGAAACAGCGATTGCGGTGGATGTTGTTGCAAGAGAACTATTATCAGTAGCTTTTGCTGTTATAGAGTAATTTCCTGCAGCAACATTCGTCCAGGCATAAGAGTAGGGACTGGTATTATCAGTACCGAGCAATGTAGTTCCGTTATAAAAATCAACCTTGCTTATTGATCCGCCTGGGTCAGATGCCGTTGCGCTAATAGTAATAGATGCAGGTGTATTGTATTTCGCATTGTTTGCAGGACTTGTGATACTCACTGTCGGTGCTGAATTAACTGATACAGCGATAGGCGAAGAAGTTGTTACTGCCGATTTATTATCAGTAGCTTTTACGGTAATTGAATAGCTTCCTGCAGCAACGCTGGCCCACGTAAATGAATAAGGGCTTGTGTTGTCTGTTCCTATTAAAGTAGTGCCATTGTAAAAATCCACTTTACTTATTGTTCCGTCAGCGTCAGCAGCATTAGCGTTTATTGTGACGGAAGCAGGTGCAGCAAAAATGGCATTATTAGCCGGGCTTGTAATGCTAACAGTTGGTGGAATATTAGCTGCGCTAACAGAGATGGTAACAATTGAAGAAGTTGTTATTAGTGATCCGTTATCTGTGGCCTTTGCTGTAATTGAATAACTACCCGCAACCACATTTGTCCAGGTAAAAGAAAAAGGAGTTGTATTATCTGTGCCTATTAAAGTTGCACCGTTATAAAAATCCACCTTGCTAATTGTGCCATCTGCATCGGTTGCCGTAGCATTGATAGTTACCGAAGCAGGGGCATTGAAAATCGCATTATTTACCGGGCTTGTAATATTTACAGATGGAGCTTGATTTACTGAAATATTTATTGCCGCAGAAGTTGTAACTAATGAGCCATTATCAGTCGCCTTAGCTGTTATTGAATAATTGCCAGATAACACATTCGCCCACACAAATGAATACGGGCTTGTATTGTCTGTACCTAAGAAGGTAGTGCCATTATAAAAATCTACTTTAGTGATAGTGCCGTCAGCATCTGCTGCGGTAGCAGTAATTGTAATAGAAGCCGGAGCTGGAAAAGTCGCATTTTTAGAAGGACTGGAAATACTAACGGTAGGAGGAATATTTGGGGTATATACAGAGACAACAACCGGCACTGAAGTGGTAGCCTGCCCTCCATTATCTACAGCAACCGCAGTAAGAGAATAGGTTCCGGAAGAAACATTTGCCCATGTGATAGAATAAGGGTTTGTATTATCTGAACCTAAGAATATTCCTCCGCTATAAAAATCCACCTTACTTATTGTACCATCCACATCAAAAGCGTTAGCATTTATGGTAATGGAGGCAGGCGATGCGAATGTAGCATTGGACACAGGGTTCGTGATACTCACCGTCGGCGGTGTATTCACGGAAACATTGACAACGGAAGATGTAGTTGTAAGCGAACCGTTATCCGTTGCTTTTGCAGTAAGAAAATAATTTCCTGGAGGAACATTGCTCCATATAAAATTGTACGGGCTTGAACTAACGGTTGCTAATAGCGATCCTCCATTATAGAACTCAACTTTACTTACGGTACCGTCCACGTCAACTGCATTGGCACTGATAGAAATATTTGCTGGAGAACCAAAAGAAACATTATTTGTGGGGCTTGTAATACTAATTGCTGGCGGCTGATTAACTAAAATATTTACAGGTGAAGAAGTAGTAGTTAGCGATCTGTTGTCCGTGGCTACTGCCTTAATTGAATAATTTCCCGGCGGAACATTTGTCCAAATGAAAGTATATGGGCTTGTAGTGACTGCTCCGATTAAAGTATTTCCATTATAATACTCCACCTTAGTTATCGTGCCGTCGGCATCAGTTGCGTTGGCATTAAGAGTAATTATTGCCGGTGAGGCATACATCGCATTATTCACAGGATTAGAGATACTTACCGATGGTGGTTCGTTTACTGATATATTTATCGCCCCGGAAGTCGTAACTAACCCACCATTGTCCGTGGCCTTTGCAGTAACAACATAATTTCCTGAAGAAACATTAGACCATGTGAAACGATATGGGCTGTTATTCACAGTGCCAATTAAGGCGCTGCCATTATAAAATTCAACCTTACTTACTGAACCATCTGCATCAGCAGCCACCGCATCAATAATAATCGATGCAGGTGCTGAAAAAGTTGCATTAAACAACGGGCTTGTGATACTTACAGATGGAGGTGCATTCACCAAAATGTTTACAATTGAAGATGTAGTTGCGAGTGAGCCATTATCTGTAGCTACTGCAGTAATAGAATAATTTCCTGATGAAACATTGGTCCATGCATAAGCGTAAGGACTTGTGTAGTCTGTGCCCAGTAATGAAGTGCCATTATAAAATTCTACTTTACTTACGGTGCCATCTGCGTCTGTTGCAGTGGCATTGATGGTTATAGTAGCGGGATCAGCGAACGTTGCATTATTGGCAGGGCTGGAAATATTTATGGTTGGAGGTTGATTTACTAAAACATTTATAGATGAAGAAGTGCTTGTTAAAAATCCGTTATCAGTTGCTTTTGCCGTTATGGAATAACTCCCAAAAGGAACATTAGCCCATGTGAAAGTATAAGGGCTTGTATTAGCACTACCAATTAAGGTGCTACCATTGTAGAATTCCACTTTGCTAATTGTGCCATCTACATCCGCGGCGGTGGCGGTGATGCTAATGCTTGCAGGAGCGGCATAGGCAGCATTGTTAGCAGGGTTGGTAATACTTATAGTTGGAGGCTGATTTACTAAAATAATTACAGCCTGCGAAGTAGTTGTCACCGAGTCATTGTCTGTGGCTTTAGCAGTAATAGAATAATTTCCTGAAACAACATTCGGCCATGTAAAAGTATAGGGGCTTGCAACAGATGTAGCCAAAAGTGTGTTGCCGTTATAAAATTCAACCTTACTTACGGTACCGTCAGCATCCGCTGCTGTAGCAGTAATTGTTATATCTGAAGAAGGAAGGAAGTTTGTGCTATCTGAAGGATTTGTAATGCTTACTGATGGAGCAATTGGAACTGGTAATAAAATTAAAGATGAGAAAGGTTGCAGGTCTACTGTACCTGAATATTGATTTTTTTTAAGATCGATGTATATCTTATCCAGGGTAACTGTTCTTACTGCATTAGTCGCATTATATTCAAATCTTATTGAATCGTCAGGGTTAATTGTTGATACAAAAGTCTTTGGGCTTATTAGAGAGTGCTGATCAAATGTGCTCAAAGCATTCCAGTCTCCTATGGTTAAATTTTGATTATAGCTTGGCTTTACTGCTTTTATAATAGTTGTCTGCAACAAAGGGCGGGCGTGCCAGTTACTATCAATGTTTCCCCAGAAATTGAAATTAAGATCTGTAGCATCCGTTTGAGAGAACAGGGTCGATTCGACAGGAGTTTTGGCAACAAGTAAATTGTTATTAGTTATTATATTTCTAAAAGCATTGTGGCCTGAATTATGAGTAAGCCTTAACTGGCTGATAGTGGAATTGTAAACAGTGTTATTTATTATGAAGCAATCATGATTATTATGCAGATAAATCCCATCCTTATTATTATTGGCAACTGTATTACCCTCAACAATAATACCGCTTGCGTCGTCATCAAGATAGATGCCGTTGGTAGCGCCAACCGTTGATCCTGTTCCTTCCAATGCCCCTGAGCCGTTTAGTACAATGTTATTTATAATTTTTCTTCCGTAGTTGGGAGGCGCAATAAAATTAGAACCCGTCATGATACCGCCGCCATCATCTACATTCAAGCAATAATGCTGAATAAAGTTATTCCTTATTTCTACCGAATCTCCTGAAAACCTGAGTGCAGTATATCCTGTGCTGTCAATTATATTTCCTGAAATCAGGTTATTCTGACCGCTTAGTACCGCTACTCCCACGCTATTATTTGATCCGGTTGTTCCCATACCTGGTATAAGTGCCACCCGCCTGATGACATTATTTACTAACTTATACCATCCTGTAGCACTCAAAAGAATTCCGAAATTGTGGGCATCACTTACGGTATTACCTTCAATATCCATGTTTTTACAGGAACCTGTGACGAGTCCATTTATTCCCGCGAACTTAATGTCGCAATTAGTAACTTTTGTTTCCCCTAAATCAACCGAATAAAAATTCATAGCCTTTACATTAGACCCTTCGAATACTAATCCATCCACGACAACATTATCCAGGTTGTACATGTTGAAAAGGGTATCAATGGAAGAGACTTTAACTGTGTGTGCATTAGGTGAATTTGAACCGAAATACATGTACATTTTTTTGGCAGAAGGATCATAATACCATTCACCAAATTGATCTAAAGTCCTGATATCATTTTGAATAAAGTATCCCGATTTATCTACTGGTGTATATTGCAGGGCAGCATATCTGAGCGTACCTCCCGTATGGCTTGTAATCAACCTTCTTTCTATTGCCCACCGCTGTGATCTTATTACCAGTTCCGCGTTTTGCCAGTTGGGAGCGGAAGGCAATTCGTTATCAGTTATAGAAACATTGGTACTATGAGATTCGAAAGTCAGGTATCCGCGATTAGATGCATCCTTGTTGGGATATCTTCCCATTTGTTGATCTATCCCATCTAAAACAACCATATTCACAGAAGCGCCAAGGGCAGGTTCATAGCTTTCATAGATGCCATTTCCTGAAGAGACCCAGCCGCCGAGGCTAACAAAACCTTCTATGACAGGCTTGTTTCCGGTACCATATGAGGACAATACGATTGGAGCTGAGATAGACCCTGATTGTGTTACGGTAATAGATCCATAAAATGTATTGCCTCTTTCAAATAATATTGAATCACCAGCATTGAGCGAATTAAAAATTGAATTTAATTTATCGAGAGTTTTCCAGGGCGTTAAAGCACTTTGCGCTTCCAAAGAAGTTCTGCTGTCATCTCCCGAAAGATCAGAAAAATAGTAGGTTTCAGCTCCTGCATTGTAGCAACAGCAGATGAATAATATGAATAAAAGACGTTTCAATGCAGTTAGTTAGCTGACCTGAGGTGACGTTTTCGTTGAAAATTGTTTGACCGGGGGTTTTAAAAGAAGACTAGAGATTGGAGGTTATCATTGGATCGAATTTGGAATATTTGCCGTCAGTATAAGAAGGCCTCAAAGAATTGGCGAATATAAATTATTTTTTAAAACACCAATAAACTTTTAATAAAACAGGCAACCATCATTTTGCTATATTAAAATACCAGGGCTCGAACGAGAGCATATTAATTAAACTTTACAATTTCAAAAGACGACGCCTTTATATTTCCGAGTTGATGTAATTCATTATTGTCCCATCTTTCATCGGGAGCACCGCTTATGTACATGTTGCTGCCAATGTCAGCAAGTATCAATCCGTACTTTTTCATAGCCATTAAAATAACCTGTAGACGTGGAGTGAAACCGCTGATATCAACATTTTGTTTCAGCCTGATTTTAGCGCCAAAGGGTAGAGAGTATTGCCCTCCGGAACTATTTACTTTATGGCGGGCTGGCGAAATGTATGATGGCTTTACATTTACGCTGCTTAAAGTAAAACGTATTGCATGGTCAATTTCGCCTTTCAGCACTTCCTCATATCTTACCAAACCTGGAAAAATAGCCAACCCTGCGGCATCCGCGGAAGTCCATCCATCAGGTCGTAGTGCATTTGAATTTAAATTAAAAACAGCGCCTGAAGAAGCCTCCCAATGATCACCGTTTATGCTTGCATTGTACAATTCGTACAACATGCCATTGTCTTTATCTATTGCAATTACATGAGAATCACCTGACCCGTTTCCTTCAACCGGAGCATTCAATGGAATCGGGTATGGGCCAGCATCACTTTCATCACCATAATTACCATCGTAAGAATTTGAACGAAACGTAATGGTTGATTTAGGCTGGTTTGAACAAACTGCCACGAATGGAATTCCTATAGGTGCATTGTTCCAGAGGCCGCTTCCAAAATCCGCTTTCAATGATGAAGATGCAAAACCGGCAATGATTTGGTCGCTGTAGGGGTCAACAGGTAATGTCGAAACGTCCTGGTTCCATGCATTATCGGCCGGAAAGATTTTTATGTTTTCAACAGAAGCAATCGTCGCCGCACAGGAATCATTTTGAGAAGACCCGCCTTTATTCAGACGTTCTTTTTTACAACTAAAAAGCAGCACTCCGCATAAAAGAAAACCGGCGCCGAAAATAAAAGATTTATTTTTTTTCATAGGTGTTATTTAGTGTTCTGAATAAACGTTTGAAGTCTTGGTTTTAAAATATAATACCAGTTTATTTAAGATAGAGTTATACGGCCCTTTTTACCCTGGATGCTTTGTATAATTAATTCCAACTTATTTGTATTGAAAAGTATGCTTTGCAGATATCTCATTTGTGCGCAGAAATCACTGTATCCGAATAACGGAGGTATATTGACCAGGGAGTGAATTTCAAAAATTAGAACGAAGCCTTTGAATCAATATTGTTTGCCACTTTTCAATATAAATAATAACTTGCCAGATAAACCTTTTTCATCTTTTAGAAAGATTTAAACTTCAAAATTATGCTTACGAATTGCTTTA
>JBDUEG010000031.1:0-17679 GCA_040002575.1 Ginsengibacter sp. | reverse complement strand
ACTGAATCGAGCTTTGCATAAATTGAATCGGTATTTTTTGAAAGCATGTGTGTTTGAACTGCACGAAAACCCCGTTGAAAATAACTATTAAGCGTGAAAAAATATTTTGGATGGACGAGATTATCGCTATCAAAAATCACTAAGACATCATGTTTCCGTTCAAAGCGTGTTACAGCGAAGTGTATAGATTTTATTTTTGCATGGAAAGGAACTTCAGGCCTTAAAATTTTAATTCGTTCATCTTTGTATTTTAAGTCAGTTATGTCACAATCGTCTGCTATTATATAAACAATAAAATTTTTATAATCCTGCTTTAAAAATGAATCAACAAGTGGCGGAATTAGCTTTATATCCTGGTGCGCTGTGATTATTGCTGCAAAATCAAATTCTTTATCAACTTCTTTGGGATATCTTTTTTCTAATAGTCTTGCCGAAGATGGAAGTATCCAATGAATAAGAAACAAAAATACCGGCAAAAGGAAATATACTGCAAGCACTATATTAGCAGTGTAAAACAAGAACCATAAGAGATACACAAAGAAATGCATGTCATCTATTTTTTTGCCAGATGGAGACAAACCCACAGGTAAAGTTGTATGGTAGTATATCGGCTAAGGCACAATCTATTTTTTGCAAAGCTTTTATTTTTTTAGTCGCAAACGAAAATGGAAATACATTTTCAAGAAAGTTTGTTTTACCAAATTTCTTTATCTTAAATGCATTTTGTTCCGCTAGCTTCTTTAGCGAATTGATTGTGAAAAACTGAATATGGGTAAGGTCTTCGGCATCGCTTTGTAAAGTGGTCCCTTTGTATCCAAGCAGGGTTTTAATCTTTTTAACAACACTCCAAACCCAATTATCTTTTTTTTGCATAGCAATAACAGGCTTAGTTATTAAAGTTTCCCGCGGGCCTTTTCCATTTGGAACTGTCACTATCAGGATCCCATCATCCTTCATGCTTTTATGAATATAATTTAATAAAGTCGAAGGCTCATTAAGATGCTCAAGAACCTCACTACAAATAACGGCGTCATATTTTGTTTCTGTTTCTGACATCTGCTCTGCTCCAGCCACCTCGAATTTTACATTCGGAAGCTTATTTTTTTCCTTCGCCTTTTCAATCGCTTTCTCACTAATGTCTATTCCAAACACATTATGCCCCGCTTTGCCAAGACTCATGGAAATAAGTCCATTGCCGCATCCTACGTCCAGCACATTACTATTTGGCTTAATGTTTTCATCTAAAGCGTCAATGATGAATTTAAGCCTTTTAATATCAGTGTAATTTTGATATCCTGAAGTATCCAATATTTCCTTTTGCATTAAAGTCATTTAGGCAAGCTCTTTATAAATTTCCAAAGATTTTTTTGCCGCATCATTCCAATTGAAGCGTTTCGCATTTTTCAATCCCTTTTCTTTGCAGGTGTTATAAATTTCAATATCACTTATTAGCAGCTTTATTTGTTCTGCCATTTGCTCTGCATCTTTCGGATCAATAAGAATTGCAGCATCTCCGGCAATTTCTGGCAACGCTGATGTGTTTGAAGTGATTACCGGAACGCCACAAGCCATAGCCTCTATTACAGGCATTCCAAAGCTTTCCCTATGTGATGGATATAGAAACAATTTCGCAAGGTTGTACAAAAATGGCACGTCAGAAAAGGAGATATAATTAAGTATATGTATTTTTTTTATGAGTTCAGGCGCATTAATTTCTTTTAATAAACTTTGCACATAATGGACTGAACAATCAGTAATTACTAACGCAAAATTATTTTTATTATTACTGCTATAGAGAGAATATGCTTTTAAAACTCCAATCGTATTTTTCTTAGGGGCGGTATTACCAAAATGTAATAAAAAATTATCGGGCAATTGATACCTCATTTTAAAAGATAACAAGTCTGCTTTATCAATAATTTTAAACTGGGGATTTACACCATTGTAAATTACCCGTATTTTATCTTCTGAGATGTTCAACCTTTTTGCAATGACCTTTTTTTCAAATTCAGATACGGTTATAATGATCTTTGCTTTTCTTGCAACTTTTGGTACTATAAATTTCCGATAAAGGTTACCGAAATTTTGATAGCTAGATCCTGAAAAATTAACCGACTCCATGTAAATGACATCATGAATCGTAATAATGAGTTGGGTACGCACAAACAGTGGCGCAGTATTGGCAGTACAATGTAAAACATCGGGCTTGATTTTTTTTACAAATTTTGGAAGCATTATTTGCTCCCAGAAGGGATAAAACTTAGAGTTGATTTTTTTTATTTCAAAATTGCCATTTTCAGAAATACATTCATCATCTGTATCGCCCTTTGCAATAACAACAAAACTGCTATTAGTATCGGTATGCTGGAGTGCCTTTATTATTTCCAATGCAACTATTTCCATTCCGTGCTTCTTCCGTCGAAATAGCCTTTGTGCCTCGATAGCAATTTTCATTGTGCTTCTTTGAGTGGGGTAAGTTATAAGAAATTTGCCAAAGAAGATATACCGCTTGTTTGATTATTTAAAATCAGTGAAGCCTGCAGTTGAAAATATACGCAGGCGGGAGGTTGCCTAAAACAAAAGATGTCTTAACGGTTTGAAACCGGTTAAGCATTTCGTAATATTTTTTCTTATTGTAGCCATACTGGATGTAAACAGATTCGGGATTGAGAACATGCTTTATCGTACCTATTATTTTATTCCTGGTTGGTTCATCAATAATCGAAAAGGGCAAAGAAGAAATTACAAAGTCGGCTTTTTTACTTCCTGATATTCTGTAAAGATGCATTTCTAAATTTTCTGCTGAGTCATTAATGATATGAATGTTAGATGCCGTGAATTTCTGCTTCAGCATTTTGCAAAACATGTCATTTACTTCAAACACAAGTAAAGTTGTTGAAGGGTTGATCTTTTTTGCTAATAGTTCTGTGATACAGCCAGAGCCGCCTCCTAGTTCTATTATAATTTCCGCATCCCTGAAATTTACAGCTTTAAGCATCCGTTTTACGAGAGTACCCGAACTAAAAGCAACTGCGCCGGTAACTTTTATTTGTTTTAGCAATTGAATCCATAAGAAAACGTTTTTCATGGTTTGATTTTTTATCCCTGTTCTAAAAATATAAAATTTATAAATGCATTTTTAAAAACTTATTGAATAGAATATTTTGATTCTCTCACATTCCAGGCAATTCCTTTAAAAAATGATTTTAAATGATCAAATTTTTTATCAGCAAGAAACTTTAAAGTGGCTTTAGGAGTTGAGAAAAGTAAGAAGAAGGATATGAAGCATGCAAATTGCAAGGACGTAGTATTTCGGCGCATATAAAGTATCCTGTTTCTTGTGTGATAATAAGTCTTTATGCTGCTTTTCTTCCCCATCGCCATTGATTCTTTGTGGAAAATAAGGCCTTTTGGTTCATAAAGAATTTTGTAGCCGCCTTTTATCACACGTGCGCTCAGATCCATTTCATCGTAATAAATAAAAAACTTTTCAGGAAACATTCCCACCTTTTCAATCACTTCTTTCTTTATCATCATTGCACACCCATGTGCGGAAAATGTGTAATTGCTGGTATCATGCTGGCCATTATCAACTTCACAATTTCCCACTGACGTATTACGGCCGGTCATATTGTTTATAGGATTAAATCCAGCATACTGTATCACATTTGGATTATGAAAATATCGAATTTTGGGGCAGGTAATACCAATGGTTTCGTCTAATAAAAAAGGGTCTATTAATGCCTTTATTAATCCAGGGGTGATCTCAGTATCATTATTTACTATGAAAAGAAAATCTCCTTTCGCTTGCCTGATGCCCCAGTTATTACCTGGGCCCCAGCCTAAATTTTTTGCATTTCTGATTACCTTGGTATTTGGAAAACCAGATGCATTAATCCTCTCTGTAGGATCTACATCAGAATTCATATCGCAAACAAGAATCTCATAATTTCTCCAGTCTAGTTGACGTGTACTTTCGAGAAATTCACAGGTTACATCAGTATTGTTCCAGTTAAGTGTTATAATTGAGACAAATGGATGCTCCTCTAAGTGCTTTTTTTGGTACATAGATCGATAGTTAAATGGTGAAGATACTACTACACATTTGTTTTTTGAAACAAAGCAGTAGGCGTGGATAACAAAATCCTAAAATCCGAAGCGAAACCATGATTACGGGCATAATCAATGTCCAGGCTAAGCCTCTCTTCTGCACTCATATCTTCTCTGCCTCTCTTTGTAACTTGCCAGAGGCCAGTGATACCAGCAGGGGCTAAAAATCTTTCTGCACCTTCATTAGTAGTAAGTGCAGACGCTTCGTAAAGAGGTAATGGCCTGTTTCCGACAATCGACATTTCACCTTTAAGCACATTAACAAGCTGTGGAAGTTCATCAAGGCTCGTATTTCTTAGAAACGCTCCCACCTTAGTTATACGGGGATCATCTTTAATTTTAAAAAAAGTAGTAGTGCTTGTATCTTTTCCATAAACATTTAAAGCTGAAAGTTCTGCAATTTTACTCTCTGCATCAGCAACCATAGTTCTGAATTTTAAAAAACTGAAAACCTTAAAGCCTCTTCCGGCACGCTTTGATTTATAAATTGCAGGCCCTTTTGATTCTAATTTAATTGCGATAATTATTAAAATAAATATAGGAGAAAGCACAACTAACAATAAAGAAGCTATAAGTATATCAAAGAGCCTTTTAGAATAGCCAATTTTATTGACCTCTAATTTAGAATCAAGTGATGTAGATTGAATGGGCTGATGGTGCGAGCGTGATTTTACTTTTTTTAGAAAAGAAGCTTTTTTATAAAGCTCATTGCAATAATCACTAATATTCACTATGTCATCTGCGATGCCAATTTCTTTTAATTGTGGTAGAAATTTTCTGTTTAGTGCAGTTTCATTGTAAATAACTGGTATGACCCGGACAGTTGCATTTGAATTTAAAAACTCCTTAAATTTTACTAAATTATCTTTATTGAATGGCAGATCAATTATAATAACATCAGGAAGATTAGAACCTGAAGATTGAAGAAAAAGCAAATGTTCCCGTGCTAAGGATAAACTTACGGAATTGTGGCTTTGATCAAAAAAAGAAAGACATTTATTGGTTTTATTTGCGGACTTCCCTACGTATAAGAAAGTTTTTTCAGTTTGTCCGAAATAAGGACCTGGTTGTTCTGCAAGAGGCGGAGCAACATGGTCTTCAGAATGAAAAAAAGTAGTTCCAGTAATCATTTCGAGTGCGTTTAGAGTAAAAAAATAATTAATGGAAGTTCATGGTATTGAGGACTAATTATCAAGTTTAGTTAAGATT
Source organism: Ginsengibacter sp. (assembly GCA_040002575.1). GTDB lineage: Bacteria > Bacteroidota > Bacteroidia > Chitinophagales > Chitinophagaceae > Ginsengibacter. The sequence continues at coordinate 12,360 of JBDUEG010000031.1, read as the reverse complement.
AAAAATTTTTCTTTTCTTGAATAGAATCTGGGATTCGTTGGTGGTTAAGATTATTTGATTAATTTTTTCGGAAAGTTTCAAAGGATTGAATGGCTTGGTAAAGAACGCGTGGATATTACTTTCAAAGCAAACGGATTTTAAATCTTCATAAATGGTATTGGATAAAATTATGACCGGAATATTTCTTAAAAGGCTACTTGTTCCCAAATGGTACAATAACTCTACGTTTTCATCATCGGCATTTTCAACACTCAATATTATCAAATCGGCTGTTGTACCCGAAGCAATTTTTTCCATTGCAAGATAATTGTCTTCACATGATATTACTCCATATTTACCTCTGAGCAGTGTTTCAATAAGAAAACATATAGACTTGTTTCTTTCAATACACAAAATGTTCTTTTTCATAACTCAACGATTGCACTAGCAAACTAACAGAACAGTATTAAATAGGCTTAATAGACAAGGGATTTGGCCTTTTCATAAGACTATCGTACGCGATCCTGTTCGGAACATAGAAGATAAAGGAGCCAAAAAATAACCTGAGGGGGCGGTTATTAATAAGGGAAGGTTACATCAGAGGATTGAATATTTCAGAACAAAAAATTCAATAATAACATAAAAGTAATATTGATTTTTTTGAAAAACAAATGTAAATAGTTTTTTTATAAAGTTTTGTAAATGTGAATAAGAAATTACAAATAGCATGCCTTATAAATCTAATCCTCGCTTTTGCGGGTTGCTTTATCCCATAGAACAGATTGTTTGTTATTTAAAAATCTAAAGAAACCCGCATATAAAGCAACATTCATGAACAGAAAATAATAAGGAACATAAAATATTTTAAGCTTTATGTTATTGTGGGCAAACAACCAGCCCGTAAAAGCTGTTAAATAGAATAGCCCTTGTGCAATAAGGAGATAACTAAATAATTCTTCAAATGAAACAAGGTATAGCACAAGATTCAAGATTAAAATTACCGGTAACAATATAGGGCAAACAGCCCACCTTAATACCCGGTGCGAGATATATTGGAAAGATAACTTTCCATATTTAAATATATTCAAAAGATCTTTTAATAAGAAAATGGATTGGAATCCACCCGCACTTATACGTATTTTTCTCTTTTGTTCGTCGCCAATAGATATCGAAGGAGCTTCCATTGCAAAAGCCGCAGGCTCATACATTACCCTAAAACCTTTTTTGCAAATATTCATTGATATCATAAAGTCGTCGAGTAATATATCTGTACTTACAGGCTCATATAAACTTGTGCGCATTGAAAACAATTCCCCGGCTGCACCAACGACCGTATAATAGCTGGCGTCAAGCTTTTTTAAAAGTGACTCATATCTCCAGTAAATTCCTTCGCCGGAACCAGCGGCATTTTGTTTAGCAGATAAGTCAATCACCTTCTTTTCACCCGCAACTGCACCTATATTTTCATTGATGTAATGTTTTACAATTTCTTTTATACAAGCCTTATTCAAAAATGCATTAGCATCGCAAAAAATCACGAAAGGAGTATTTATAAATTCCATTGCATGATTTATAGCTGCGACTTTCCCCTTACGCTCAGGCCTGAATAATACGTTAATGTGCTCGTAAGATTTTAAAATACTATTTGTATTATCAGTAGATCCATCGGTGACGAAATAAATTTTCAGTTTATCTTTTGGATAATCAAGTTCAAGTGTGTTTAGAACTTTTTTCCTTATGATTTGTTCTTCGTTATACGTGGCAATAACCAGACTTATGGAAGGCTGATAAGAAGGATCGAATTCTGTGCGCTTATTGGATGAAAAGATTTTTCTGCAAAAAATCAAAATCCAGATTAGAATTCCATATAAAATATAGCTGTAGAATACTATAAAGAGGGATATCCAAAAAACAAGCTTTATTAAAAACATATTTTAGAGTAAGAGGTACAGAATTTTTTGGAAAAATAAGGGATTAATATTTAGACGGTTTTGAAACTGAACAAAAAATAATTTCGGAAGAATTAATTACAAAAAATAAAAATCCTAATTTTACAAAACCTCCAAGTTTTATGGAGTAATTGTCCATAACTTCCTTTCTGAATTTCCACATCAACTCTCCCTGCTTTCCAACTGATTTAATGGATTTGCTTTTGCAGTTCCCGATGCTGCAATTACATATTTTACAAATTAAAACATTAGCACCTAACCTCTGTTACTATGAAAAGAATATTTTACATCTTACTGCTCACCCTTTTTTCAATTTCCTTTCTAAAAGTTTCAGCACAACCCGGTGTGCTGGATCCAAATGATGCTGATAGGATCTTTTCTACAACCAATCAGCCTCCTGCACCATCCTATGGTGTTATCAGCAAATGGGGTCACACAAACCGTTTAAACTGGAATCCTTATTCCTATGGATTCAAATCCTACTATTTCAAGGGAATGGCATTCAGGCTGAAATTTCCCAAATCTTATCAGCATAATATCGCTGATGGCAAAGTTTATCCAATGCTTGTTTTTCTGCACGGCCTTGGAGAATATGCTCCGATTTATGACAATGAACTTCAGCTTTTACACGGCGGGCAGTTACATGCGCAAGCCGTAACTAACGGAACTTACGATGGGTTTCTTTTGTACCCTCAAAGTAATAGCGGTTACCTGCAAGCTTACTTTGGATCAATGCTCGGTTTAATAGATTCGATGGCAAAATACGTAAAGCTTGATATTGACAGAATTACTTTAAGCGGATTATCGTCTGGGGGGCAGGCAGATTGGGATTTCCTTCAATCTAACTCCGACAGGTGGGCGTCTGTAATGCCTATAAGTGCGGCGAGAGAAGATGATATTCCATATATTCAAAGCTACATAACCGTTCCAATCTGGATGTCAAATGGAGGGCTCGACAATAATCCATCACCGGGCACAGCCACCGACGTATATAATATATATAAAAGTCTTGGCGGAAATGTAACTCAATCATTTTATCCAACCGGCGGCCATGCAGTATGGAATAATTTCTGGGCAGAGCCAGGTTATTTCCCTGCTTTAAATACAGCCCATAAAGCGAATCCACTTGTCTATTTTCAACATAACCAATTTTGCCCTGGGCAAAATGTGTCTGCAAAACTGCAAGTGCAACCCGGCTTCAGTGCGTATGAGTGGGATAAAGATGGGGTTACCATTCCGGGTGCAAATACAAACACACTTAATGTAACATCTTACGGAACTTATCGGGCAAGGTTTAAACGAAGATCCACTTCGAACTGGTCGGCCTGGTCGCCAGCTCCGGTAGTTGTATCTCAAAAACAGCCGACGGTTACACCACCTATAAAAGTTAATGGAATTTTTAGCAATGTATTGCCTGCACCAGATGGATCAACGACAGTTCCACTAACAGTTCCGAATATTTATACAAGTTATGATTGGAGAAGGATAAGTGATAATGGTCTTGTAAGCACTACGAATAATTATGTGGCACCTGTTGGCCAGTATAAGGTGCAGGTAACGGAGCAATTTGGATGTAGCAGTAGTTATTCAGCGCCTTTTTCTGTAATCGCTGCAGCAGGAATAAATGTACCTGATAAAGCAACCAGTCTTTCAGCGAATACAATTTCCAATAATTCAGTTCAGCTAAACTGGAATAACAATCCCACACCAATCAATAATGAAACGGCTTTTGAAATATATAGAAGTACTATCCCCGGTAACAATTATAAACTGATTGCAATAAAAGGTGCAGATATCTTATCTCACTTGGATCAGGCCTTATCTCCCAATACAAAATATTATTACATTGTAAGGGCTATAAATAATAACGGAGCAGCTCCGTTAAGCAATGAAGCAAGTGCTTCAACTACGGCAGATGTAACGCCACCCACTGCTCCGGCTTCTTTAACAATATCAGGAACCTCAAGACATTCGGTATCATTATTCTGGAACACTTCCTCTGACGATGTAGGGGTTACCGCCTATGACATTTATGTAAATGGCAAGAAGTCCTATTCAACCAGCCAACTGAGCTTCACAGTATTTAATCTTGATTCGGCAGTGACCTACGCTTTCTATGTTAGAAGCCGAGATCTTTCCGGCAACATTTCGACGCCGAGCAACCAGGTATCAGCAGTGACAAAAAATGTGGGTTTAACTTATAAATATTATCACGGTAACTGGAATGTATTGCCGGATTTCAGTAAACTTACCCCTATAAAGATCGGTTCTACTCCAAACGTTGACATTTCACCAAGAACCCAGGATATCTATTACGGATTTGTTTGGGAGGGCATAATAAAAATACCGGTCACCGGCACCTATATCTTTGAAACCAATTCCGATGATGGAAGCAAACTATATCTTAGCACTTATTCTCCAAACGCTACACCCCTTGTAAGTAATGATGGTATTCATGGCGGCCTCTATGCATCAGGAACCCAGACTCTTACTGCAGGAACTTACCCGATCTCAATTACTTTCTTCCAGAAAGCGGGCAGTCAATCAATAAAAGTTTATTGGACTTGTGCTGCTGCCGGATTTCCATCAAGAACTTTAATCCCCAATTCTTATTTTGGCGATAGCGTTGCGAGCCAGGGAACAGCGCCGTCTATTCCAACAAATCTATCAGCAAATGCAGGCTCGTCTTACAATAAGATCGGACTAAAATGGACAGACAATAGTAATAATGAAACAGGTTTCGAAGTGTATAGGAAGGCCCCGACCGATCTTGCTTATTTGATAATAGCTACTACGACTTCAAATGCAGTAGCTTATACCGATTCTGCCTTATTGCCATCAACAAAATATAGTTATAAAATTTTATCCATTAATACCTATGGGCAATCGGCTCTGACGGCTACTGTAACCGCTACAACTAAAGTTGCACCCGCTCCGCCAATCGTTCCTTCTGGCTTAACCGCTAATACGCTATCGTCCACAAAAATTAATTTAACCTGGAATGATAACTCTAATAATGAAACATCATTTGAAATCTGGAGGTCAATAGGGGCTAATACTAACTATATTTTACTAAATACTTTAAGTGCTAATTCCAGTGCACAAATAACATATGTTGATACCGGATTGTATGCAAATGTGAATTACTACTATCATGTTAGAGCTAAAGGAATTGGGGGCTATACACCCTATTCAAATGAGGTAAGTGCAATTACCTCAAATAATGCGCCATCACTTTCTCCTATTGCAAACGTTATGATGCGACACAGCTCTTCAATAGCTGTTTCGATCTTAGCCATTGACCCTGACGGCGATCCTATAAATTTTACCATAAATAATTTACCGCCATTTGGTTCTTTTACAAATACCGGCTATGGAAAGGGCACGATCACATTTAATCCTGCAGTAACGCAACAGGGTACTTATACCATTCAGGTTGTAGCAACAGATAATCATAGCGGCAGCACAAATATTTCCTTCACATTAACTGTTAACAACAATTACCCTCCAACAATTGCCCCTATAAATAACATAACAGTGATTGAAGGAAGCACTAATAATACCAACCTGACCGCAAACGACCTGGATGGAAATAATGGTTTAGTATGGTCACTTTCCGGCGCTCCTTCATTTATTACGCTTAGCGGTGCCAATGGAAATGGTGTTTTATCATCGACACCAAATTATACAAATGCCGGTTCATATCCTGTAACTATATCAGTAAGGGATGTGGCAGGCGCAACTGTTTCTACAATTTGCACAGTTATTGTAAGTGATGCTAATCCGCCTTCTGAAAAAATCTATGTCAATATTCTAAGCAATGGTCAAACTCCACCCTCTGTCCCATGGAATAATGTAACAGGAGTTCTGTCTAATAATTTTCTAAACAGCAATAATCAAAATACTACCGTTGGCCTACAATTTTTAACGTCAGTGTGGAATACTTACAATGCAGGCTCCGTGACTGGAAACAATTCAGGTATTTATCCCGATAACGTAATAAGAGATTATTATTATTTTGGAATTTATGGAGCACCTAACACGGTTGATTTTAATGTGACGGGCTTAAGCACAACGGCGAATTATAATATCACTTTATTCGGTAGTAGTGTCTTCAGTAATGCGGGTGACAATGGATCAACGGTGTATACACTAAATGGAGTATCTAAGATACTTAATGTTCAAGGCAACCAACAAAGCACCGTTACTTTTAGCAGCATCAGCCCCAACGCTTCCGGAAATATATTAGTCAGCATGAGCAAAGCACCGGGAGCTCCATCCGGATATTTAAACGCTCTTGTTATTGAAAAGCCATTTGATGATGGCACAATTCCGGTTCAGCCAGCTAATCTCAGCGCCCAGGTGTTATCCAATGGATCTGTTTTGCTGCGTTGGAAAGATATTGCATACAATGAAAGCTCTTACCTGGTATATCGTTCGTCGAGTGTAATAGGCCCATTCATTTTATTAAATGCAGGAGCATCAAATGCCAATGATTCAAGTTATCTGGATAATACAGTTACCGGCAGAACCACTTACTATTACAGAATAGAGGCAGTAAATAGCCATGGCGTTTCAGGTAAAACGAATGCCGTTGCCGTAACTACAGTTAATAAAGCGCCGGTATTAAATTCTTTGAACAGCGTTTTTGTGAAAACCTCGTACACTGCAGCCGTAAATATAAATGCAACAGACGATGCAGGAGAAGTGCTTACTGTTACTGTTACTAACATGCCATCCTTCGCTACCTATCAAAGTAACGGTAACGGTATTGGAACCATAAACTTTGCTCCCGGAGTAAATGATATTGGAATTTATAAAAACATAACGGTGCTGGTAAGCGATAACTATGGTGGAAGTGTGACAAGAAGTTTTGACCTCAACGTGACAGATAGCACATTCCGCTCGATATATGTAAACTTTAGTTCCGAAAGTGGAATAAGTGTGTCAGCTCCATGGAATAATTATCTATACTTTCCATTTGCAAATCTTGCATTAAGCAACCTGCTTGATGAAGCTGGCGTAAACACTGGCTATAACGTTAAATTTTTGCAGCAACTTACCGGTAATTTTAATTCCGGTATGACTGCCAATAATAAAGGGATTTATCCTGATAGTGTTTTACTTACTTCTGTATACTACTCTTCAACTTCGCCGGCTCAAATGGAATTCACTGGTTTAAATCCAGGCAAAAAATATAATGTAGTTATTGTTAGCAGCTCTAACTCAGGCGATGACGCCTCAGCTACCTTTAGTTCAGGTGGCAAATCAGTAAGTTTAAACGGAATGTATAATGCTACAAAAACGGTTCAGTTGAACGATTTGATACCTAACGCTTCAGGAATTATTGATGTTACTTTTACCAAGTCGGCATCTGCTTTGAATGTCAACATTAATGCAGTGATATTGCAGGAATATAGCGGCGCACCTTTGATAAGGCCTGCAGATTTATTTACCGAAACCGTTCTTCAGCGAGATAAAATTAATCTTACATGGAGCGATCGAAGCAATAATGAAACAGGGTTTGAAATCTGGCGGTCAACGTCGTTTGCAGGGCCTTACACTCTTATTGCTACCACAACTCCGAATCTTACAACATTTAGTAACAGCGGGCTTACGCCTAATACAAAATACTATTATAAAGTAAGAGCTAAAATGAATTCCACCTTTAGTGCATTCAGTAACATCTCAGCGATTACTCTGCCATCACAAATAGTGTTACTCAATTGGGATATTAACTACCACGCGCCATCGCCATGGAATAGCACAGATGCACCGCCTGTTGCAGGAGGTACATTCAGTAATTTACAGGATAACGCATTCAACAATACCGGTTACGAAATGTTGATTGTTCAACCTTTCAACGGCGAATTTTATGCAGGAGTTAATACCGGCGGAATATTTCCTAATAATGTAATGCAAAGCAATTACTGGACTGACGCATCTCAGACCAGCCAGGTAAAGCTTTTAAATCTTGATCAAAGAAAAAAATATCGCATTGGTTGTTTTGGAAGCGCCACCTGGTATGGATTCTTTAATGGTACCTATACCATTAACGGCACAACATTGAAATTAAATAGTCATAACAATAATTCTAAAGTAGTCTATTTTGAAGATGTAATGCCCAATGAAGATGGAGAAATTGTAATAGATATCTCTCCGGAAGCCGGAAGCCCTTACTGCTTCACAGCTGCAATCACAATCGAAGCTTACGACGCCTCGGGCTCACAGACTTTACCATTTGCTGGTAAGGCTGCTCCTGTTCCAGGCGAAAGAGAATACCAGGTACCAGCCTCAGAAAAAGATACTGTTTTTATATCATCTGTAAAGGCATACCCTAATCCATTTATTGATAACCTTAAAGTGGATTTAGCACTTTCGTCCAGAGTAAATCATGTTGCACTTGCTGTTTATGACGTAAATAGCCGTATAGTTTATCAAAAGATCTTAGGATCAGGCGAAATCACAAGACAACATCAAATCCTTGATTTAGCAATGACAAAAGCGTTACCGCCAGGCATTTATTTTTTAAAGGTGATCTGCGACGGAATAGCGCAACAAACAATAAAGCTTGTAAAAAGTCGATAGAGTTACTATTACAATTTAAAAGATCCGGTATTTTTTTTACCGGATCTTTTTGTTATCATAAAAAAATACTGCATGACAATTCGGGTTGCTTCCGATTATAAAAAATTTGACTGCAAAAGCTGATTACTTTCGAAATGCATTAACTTTTTTATTAAGATATTTGCAAAAGCAAAACAAAAGTATAGTTTTGCACAATATTCCTACTTCCTAAGAACTATCTATTCTTAATTCCTCCTCGAATTTCCGTCTAACTTTCCTATCTCCGATTTGACATTATATGCTTAAGCAAATATTTGTTTGCATTAGTGTATTTTTTATAAGATTAAAATTCGTACCAACCTCTAAACTTCATTAGAATGAGAAAAGTATTTTACTTTGTTTCCGTAATCTTTTTATTAATTTCTTCAGTAAGTGTTTTTGGTCAAGCGGGAGTACTGGACCCAAATGACGCCGATAGAATTTTTACATCGGCCAATCAACCTGCTACACCTACCTACAACGTTATAAGTAAATGGGGGCACACCAGCCGTCTAAGCTGGGATCCTTATTCATACGGATTTAAGTCGTATTATTTCAAGGGAATGGCATTCAGGCTAAAGTTTCCTAAAACTTACCAGCACAATGTAGTTGACGGGAAAATATATCCAATGATGATGTTCCTCCATGGCCTTGGTGAATATGCGCCTATTTATGATAACGAGCTTCAGTTGCTACATGGCGGACAATTACATGCGCAAGCTGTGAATAATGCAACATACGATGGGTTTTTATTGTACCCCCAAAGTAACAGTGGATACCTACAGGCCTATCTTGGGTCAATGCTTGATCTCATGGATTCTCTTGCAAAATATGTAAAGCTTGATATAGACCGCGTTACTTTAAGTGGATTATCTTCAGGGGCACAGGCCGATTGGGATTTTTTACAATCTAACTCTGACCGGTGGGCTTCTGTAATGCCAATAAGTGCTGCAAGAGAAGTTGATATTCCTTTTATACCAAGCTATATAACAGTTCCAATATGGATCTCAAATGGCGGCCTCGATAACGATCCTTCTCCAGGTACTGCAACGGATGTTTATAATGCTTACAAAACTCTTGGAGGAAATATAACCCAATCTTTTTATCCAAATGGCGGTCATGGTATCTGGACTAATTTCTGGGCAGAGCCTGGTTATTTCCCTGCGTTAAATGCGGCGCATAAAGCGAACCCGCTTGTTTATTTTCAACACAATCAATTTTGTCCCACAGAAAATGTTTCCGTTAAGTTGCAGGTGCAGCCCGGCTTTAATACTTATGAATGGGACAAGGATGGGATAACCATGGCGGGCGTAAATACAAATACACTTAATGTGACCTCATACGGAACCTACCGTGTAAGATTTAAACGAAAAGCAACTTCAGCCTGGTCTATATGGTCACCATCTCCAGTGATAGTTTCTCAAAAATTACCGACTGTTACTCCTCCTATACAGATTAATGGACTTTTTAGCAATGTATTACCAGCACCAGATGGTTCGACAACCGTCCCTCTTGCTGTGCAGGCAATTTATACAAGTTATGATTGGAGGAGGATTAGCGATAACAGCCTCGTCAGCACGTCTAACACTTTCGTAGCACCTGTTGGCCAGTATAAAGTACAAGTCACAGAGCAATTTGGATGTAGCAGCAGTTATTCCGCACCATTTTCAGTAATTGCAGCAAACGGTGCTAATGTGCCAGACAAAGCGACTAACCTTTCTGCTACAGCCATTTCTAATACTGCAATCCAGCTAAACTGGTTTAATAACCCTACGCCCGTTAATAATGAAACTGCTTTTGAAATTTACAGAAGTATTATCCCAGGAAGTAATTATAAATTAATTGCTATAAAAGGCGCCGACGTTTTATCACACCTGGACCAGGGTTTGTCGCCAAATACGAAATATTATTATATAGTAAGAGCTATTAATAATAATGGAGCAGCGCCATTAAGCGCTGAAGCAAACACCAACACCAGTGCAGATACAAAATTACCTACTGCGCCTCCGGCTTTAACGGTTTCAGGCACCTCGAGGCATTCCGTTTCTTTATTTTGGAATACATCTACTGATGATGTCGGTATAGATAAGTACGACATTTATATCAATGGAAATAAATCATACTCAACTAGCCAATTGAGCTTTACAGTATACAACCTTGATTCACTCACGACGTATTCCTTTTATGTAAGAGCAAAAGATCTTTCAGGGAACACTTCTACACCGAGCAACCAGGTTACAGCCATTACAAAAAGTGTGGGTTTAAATTATAAATATTACGAAGGTACCTGGGACGTTTTACCGGACTTCAATGCGCTTACCCCCATAAAAACCGGTTCAGTTTCCAATGTTGATATCACAGTAAGAAACAGGGACGATTATTTTGGATTTCTATGGGAAGGTTTTATAACAATACCTGTAACCGGAACTTATAATTTTGAAACTAATTCTGACGATGGCAGCAAGTTGTATCTCAGCGCATATTCTGCCGGAGCTACGGCCTTGGTGAATAACGATGGTTTGCATGGCGCTCAATATGCTTCAGGAACCAAAACACTTACGAAAGGTACTTATCCTATTTCCATAACCTTTTTTGAAAAAACAGGTGGAGAGCAAATGCAAGTCTATTGGACCTGCGCAGCGGCCGGGTTTTCCACAAGAACTCTTATTCCGAATTCCTACTTTGGTGAAAGTGTGGCTGCCCAGGGTACTGTACCGCTTGTTCCCACAACGTTGGTGGCTAAAGCAGCAGCATATAATGTCATTAATTTGACATGGAGCGATAAAAGTACTAACGAATCAGGCTTTGAAATTTACCGAAAAGCTGCTACAGATCCTGCTTATATAATTATAAATACTACAGTAGCTAACACTGTAGCTTTTGCAGATAGCACTGCATTACCTTCAACACAGTACAGTTATAAAATTTTAGCGGTAAACACATACGGACAGTCAGCATTTACGGCGGTTGCCACAGCTACATCTAAAGCACTACCAGCCGCGCCAACGGTGCCTAACGGTTTGGCAGGAACTGTTTTATCGTCTTCAAAAATCAGCTTAACCTGGAATGACAGGTCGACTAATGAAACCGGTTTTGAAATATGGCGTTCAATAGCTACCAACACTAATTATCTTTTACTTAAAAAATTAAGTGCCAATACTACTTCACAGGTAACATATGTTGATAGCGGATTGTATGCGAACGTAAAATATTATTACCAGGTGAGAGCGGTAGGTGTTGGAGGTTACAGTGCATATACCAGCGCAATAAATAAAACCACATTAAATACTGCGCCTGTTGTTTCAGTCATTAGTAATACAACGATGCGCTACAGTTCTACTAAAGCCATAAATATAATGGCTACGGATGGCGATGGTGATCCAATTACATTTGCAATAGGCAGCCTGCCTTCTTTCGGTACTTTTACAAATACTGGAGTAGGCACGGGTACTTTAACTTTTAGTCCAAGTGCGGCTCAACAAGGAACGTATACGATTAAAGTGACCGCTTCGGATAATCATAGTGGAAGTGGAAATACAACATTTACTCTTGTCGTTAATAATAATTATCCTCCAACTATTGTGGGAATAGGTAGCATTTCAGTTAATGAAGGAACTGTGAATACCACTAACATAACTGCAAATGACCAGGATGGTAATATTGGATTAGTATGGGCCCTGTCAGGAGCGCCGTCCTTTATTTCACTTGCCGGGAGCAATGGAGCCGGTGTACTCACCTCAAGTCCTGGTTATATAGATGCCGGATCATATCCTGTAATTATAACTGTTACAGATCCATCCGGCGGCAGTGTTACTACAGTTTGCAC
>JBDUEG010000030.1:0-18087 GCA_040002575.1 Ginsengibacter sp. | reverse complement strand
ATGGCTTTCTTTATTGATACAGAAGGCAATAAAGTTGCAGTGCATGCTCAGAATTAAATACACCTGCTTTCTGTCTTAATAAATTTCAAAGAATTTTTCAAATCAACAAAAGTAAAACAATGAATAGTTCAATATATCAATCAAAAATTATTTTTAAATTGAATGGCCGGCTTTTCAATAATGCTTTGGAAGGCATTAATGAAGAGCAGTCAAAAGAAAGAATAACAGGGCATGTAAATCCCGTGAACTGGATAACCTCGCATACCGTTTGGGCAAGGTATAATACTTTAATGCTCCTTGGCAAGCCTGCAGATAATCCTTACAGCAAACTTTTTGAAAATTTTAAACCTTATGATGCCTCGCTTAATTATCCCTCTCTTGCAGAAATAAAAGAAGAATGGAAGAAAGTTTCCTCTTTGCTGAATGATGCGCTGGATACAGTTTCAGAAGAACATCTTGCAAGCGATTCTCCTCTCAAAAGCCCTATTGGAGATTTTACAAACGCAGGTACAATTGCATTCCTGGCGCAGCATGAGAGTTATGACATAGGTCAGCTCGGGTTACTTAAAAAATATTTTACTAAAGAAGCGATGAGTTATAATTGATGCAACCGCTATAAAAACATAAAACTTAAATGGTTGATGTTACAACGAAAATTATAATAAATGTGCCTGTGAATAAAGTGTCAGCATATGCTGCTGATCCTGGCAATGCGCCTCAATGGTATAAGAATATAAAATCTGTAGAATGGAAAACTCCCAAGCCAATAGGCGTTGGCTCGCGTGTAGCATTTAGGGCAAAATTTTTAGGGAAAGAACTTGCCTATATTTATGAAATAGAAAAATATATTCCGGGGCAATATCTTATTATGCGTACATCGGAAGGGTCATTTCCAATGGGAACAACCTATCAATGGGAATCTGTAGATGATAGCACATGCCTTATGACCTTAAGAAATACAGGCAAGCCATCCGGTTTTTCAAAATTACTTTCGCCGTTTATGGCAATGGCAATGAAGGGTGCAAATAGGAAAGACTTAAAACTTTTAAAATCTATATTGGAAAATAATTTTAATTAAAATAAAAAATTAAATCAATGAAGGAATATCTATTATTGTTCAGAGGCGGCGCAGCAGAAATGGAATCGTCATCGCCAGAGCAGGCGCAGGCACATATGCAGCGCTGGATGGATTGGATGGGAAAGTTAGGGGAAGAAGGAAAATTTGTTGGGGCACAACCATTAAATAAATTAGGCAAGACCGTTACAGGAAGCAAAAAGGTTATTTCCGATGGCCCTTTTATGGAAGGGAAAGAAATGATTGGTGGCTATCTTATTTGCAAAGCAAATACGCTTGATGAAGCCGTGGAAATTTCAAAAGGTTGTCCTCTTCTTGAGTATGATGATGGCATTGTGGAAGTAAGAGAAATACATGAACTAAAGATGTGATTTATCATTTTTTGCTAATACTAAACAAATGCTTCGGCTAAACGGCCGGGCTTTTATTATTAAAATCCATCTAAAAAAAATAATTATGGCGAAGGAAAAAATGAATACCGGCACAAAAGAAAATCCCTGGAAATTGAAAACACCACCGGGCACATCCGAATATGAAATGTATAAAGATGTGAAAGACGGCAAAGAAATTATCGTATGCACGGTAGGTAAAACTGTTTTGCATTATGATGCCAGGTGCTTAAATGATTTGCAAGCCATGCTGAAAAAACACGGCGACTGGATGGAACTTGGCAGCGCTGATGAGCAAAAGCCTGTAAAGGAAGGAACTGTGGAAGCATGGGGACGTTCAGAAAAGAATCCTGTGGGTGGCTGGTATGGATTAAAGAAAGGCCTTCGCGGAAGATTTGGAATGTATGTCCCTCCTCTGATGGAAGCATTGGGCCTTGCAGAAGTGGAGCATAATCCAAAAAATAACCGGATGAAAGCATTGTAATTTTCATACAAATAAAACAGTGCAAGCAGCAAATGAAAATGTTCACCAACTAACTGATCATCTTTTTCGAAACGAATCTAAAAAGATGGTTTCGATATTAACTAAGATTTTCGGAACAGAAAATTTAGAAACCGCTGAAGATGTTGTTCAGGATACATTGATTCATGCTATGCACATTTGGAAACTCAAAGGAGTTCCGGATAATCCCTCGGCATGGCTTTTTCGGGTTGCAAAAAATAAAGCAATTGATATCATAAGAAGAAACAAGCATTCCATACAGTTTGACTTCAGCGACAACGATAAAATACTTCTTACATCCGAATACACACTGAACGCTGCGATGGAAAGTTTCTGGAAAGAAGAAGTAATAAAGGATGATCTGCTAAGGATGATGTTTGCCTGTTGTCACCCGGAAATATCAAAAGAAAACCAGATTACGTTAATGCTAAAAACACTCTGTGGTTTTAGCACGATAGAAATTGCCAAAGCCTTTCTCACCAGCGAAGACACTGTTTCAAAAAGACTTTACAGAACAAAAGAATTCTTCAGGCAGCATAGAATCAAACTATTGATTCCTTCCATAGATGAAATTAAGAACAGGACTCTCTCTGTACTAAATACTATTTATTTACTTTTTAACGAAGGATACAATTCAACTAATTCAGAAGAATTGATCCGGAAAGATGTAATTGCAGAAGCTATGATGCTTTGTAAGCTCTTATCTGAGAACCAGCACACACAACAGCCCGAAGTATTTGCTTTAATGGCGCTAATGTGTTTTCATTCATCACGAAGTGAGAGCCGCTTAACTGCAGAAGGCGAAATCATCTTGCTGCCCATGCAGAATCGCAAAAAATGGAACCAGGCTTTAATCGATGAAGGAAACGAATACATGAATAAGGCTGCGTTTGGAGATGCTGTAAGCACCTATCATATCGAGGCAGCCATTGCATATGAACATTGTTCCTCAAAATCTTTTAAAGATACTAACTGGAAAAAAATTCTTGAGTATTATGTATGGCTTTGTAAAATTGACCCGTCACCAATCAATCAATTAAATAAAACAGTGGCGATAATGGAATTGCATGGAGCTTCAATCGCCTTAGATGAATTAGAAAATATTAGGGATAAGAAGAAGCTGGACTCTTATTATCTTTTTCACAGCTTGCTTGGTGAGATTCACTCAAGGTTGCACAATTTAGATGCCGCTAAAAAATATTTTGAAGCTGCAGCCGTACTAACATATTCTGATACAGAAAGAAAAATGCTGAGAAATAAGATTCTTGCTTTGTTGAACTGAAATTTATTTTTTATACATACTCATATAGTCAACCGTTAGATTTGCTAAAGCCTTTACGCCAAGTGTAAACCCACTTTCATCAATAAAGAAATCAGGTGTGTGATGCGACGGTGCAGTCTTCGGATTGCCACCTTTCGGCATGCCTCCTAAAAAGAAGAAAAGGCCGGGAGCTTTTTCCTGGTAAAAAGAAAAATCTTCAGCGCCTGTTACAGGTGGCTTCAGCTTTACATTTTCCGTACCGGCAGTATTATATAGAGAAGGTAACATCTTCGCTGTAAGAGATGAGTCATTAAATGTTACAGGGTAATGTGAAGTATATGGTATTTGCACATCAGCCGTTGCTCCCTGTGCCTCCGCAGTTTTTGTAGCAATTTGTTTTATTCTTTCAATAAGCATTGCTTCATCTTCTTTGCTGAATGACCTGATTGTTCCAGTCATCTCAACCTGCTCCGGTATTATGTTTGACCTGTTGCCGCCGTGTATTGAACCGATGGTTACTACTCCGGCATTTTCGGTGATGTTTAAATTCCGGCTCACTATGGTTTGCAAATTATTAATGATCTGTGCCGAAACCACGATTGGGTCTATCGACGACCATGGATAAGCGCCATGAGCGGATCTGCCTTTTACAATTATTTTTAAATCATTCACTCCGGCCATCGTGCCACCGGGACGATAAGTAATTTTCCCAACTTCTGTTTGTGAATTGATATGTAATCCAAATATCACATCAACTTTAGGATTTTCCATTACGCCTTCTTTTACCATTAACTCTGCGCCGCCTTCTTCACCCAGAGGTGCGCCTTCTTCTGCCGGCTGAAAAATAAATTTTACCGTACCATTTAAATCTTTTTTAATGGAGGACAAAATTTCTGCAACACCCATTAATATAGCCATGTGCGAATCGTGCCCGCAGGCATGCATTACTCCTGTCTCTTTCCCTTCGTACATTGTTTTTACTTTCGATGCAAAAAGTACCGGTGTTCTTTCTACTACAGGAAGAGCGTCCATATCAGCTCTTAATGCGACTACAGGCCCAGGCTTGCCTCCTTTTAAAATTCCAACAACGCCTGTTTTTGCAACGCCGGTCGTCACTTCTATTCCTAATGCACGAAGATGCTTTGCAATAATACCAGATGTGCGTATTTCATTATTACCCAATTCCGGATGCTCATGAAAGTCCCGCCGCCAGGCGATTATTTTTTGTTCGATATTATCCGCTGCTTTATTTATTTTATTTCGTAAATCATTTGTTTGAGAAAATGCTGAAAAAGAAGATAGTGCCAGGATAAAAAGGAATATTTTTTTCATAATCTATTTAGTTGAATGAATAAGCTGTACTCACAGCTCATGAAATTATACAATTGCTTTAAATTAAATTTGTAAACTTGAAATAGCTTACCGGTTAAATTCTTTTACAAAAATTAGATAGTAAGAATTTGATATTTGCAGCGATTGAATATGTTTGAGAGTCAATAGATATTATGAGCAGTACACGACCTGGAATGGTGATTCTTATTTTTTTAAATCTGCTCTTTTGCCAGGAATTATATGCACAACCATGCTCAACTTTGGGCCAAAACCCGGGCACCGCTTTTCCAGTTTGTGGAGTAGATACCTTCAGCCAAAGTACCGTTCCTTACTGTGGCGGCAGAGATGTGCCGGGCCCCTGCGGTGCAATGCTTTACCAGGATTTGAATCCGTATTGGTATAAGTTTACCTGTTTTACACCCGGCACTTTAGGATTTGTTATTACACCGAATGATCTTAATGATGATTACGACTGGCAGTTATTTGATATAACGGGTCGCAATCCAACCGATGTTTACATTGATGCGTCTTTATTTGTTGCCTGCAACTGGTCAGGTAATTTTGGGATAACCGGCACCTCATTATCCGGTACCTCTCTTATAAATTGCGCAGGAGCTACGTACCCCACTTTCAGCAAAATGCCCACTTTAAAACTGGGTCATAATTATATTCTTTTAATAAGCCATTTTACCACTTTTGCGCCTTCTCAAAACGGTTATAAACTGGCCTTCGGTGGTGGAACCGCCAGCATTACTGACCCTTTGCCTCCGGACCTGGCGAGTGCATCTTCATCCTGTGACGCTACGAGCGTGATTGTGAAATTGAACAAAAGAATGAAATGCAATTCTCTTGTAACTAACGGTTCGGATTTTACAATCTCCCCGGCATCCTCGGCAGTAATAGCTGCTTCGGGAGCCGGTTGTTCAGTGGGGTTTGATATGGATTCCATTATCCTTACTCTTAGCAAGCCTTTGCTGCCTGGCAATTATGCAATTAATATAAAAAATGGCAGCGACGGAAATACTTTACTGGATTTTTGTGACCGGAACATTCCCGCAGGCAATATGGTCCCTTTCCAGGTATTTCCTATACAGCCTACACCTATGGATAGTCTTACAAAACCGATATGTGCGCCACAATCCTTGCAATTGGTTTTCAAGAAAAATATTCTATGCAACTCAATTGCAGCCGATGGGAGTGATTTTATAGTAACGGGCCCAACACTGGTGAAGATTAATAGTGTAACCGGAAATTGTTCAAATGGCGTGAGTACTGTAATCAATATAACATTTGCTAGCCCCATTGTGATCGGAGGAAATTACCAGGTTAAACTGCTTATTGGTACTGATGGTAATACAATAATTGATGAATGCGGGCAAGAAACCCCGGCGGGATCTTTTATAAATTTTACTTTGAAGGATACAGTATCAGCTTCTTTCAGTTATAAAATATTCCAGGGATGCACCGCTGATACAGTTGCTTTTTCTCACAACGGAAACAACGCGGTAAATACGTGGCTTTGGAATCTCGATTACGCCGGCACAAGTACGCAACAAAATCCAACTGCCATTTTCAAAACATTCGGGCCGAAGAATATTGTGTTGTCGGTATCAAACGGTTTCTGTGCTGATACATCCGCGCAAATATTTGCTTTGGGCAACGAGGTGAAAGCCGATTTTGAAGTAACCAATTTATTATGTCCGGAAGATGCAGCAGTTTTTATTAATAAAAGTATAGGCAACATAGTTGCTTATAATTGGAACTTCGGCGATGGAAATACTTCAGTTTCCCAAACTCCTGCTCCGGAACATTACCCAATACTATCTGCAGAAAAAATTTACGATATACGTTTAATCGTAAAAAATGATATTGGATGCTTCGACACTGCTTTTAATAGCATGAAGGTTTTGAAATCCTGTTACATTGCGGTACCAAATGCATTTACGCCGAATGGCGATGGCCTAAATGATTACCTCTATCCAGTCAATGCATATAAAGCCGATAACCTTGATTTCAAAGTTTACAATCGTGTAGGGCAATTGGTTTTTCATACAACGGACTGGACTGTTAAATGGGATGGAAGAATAAAAGCAGAGCCACAAGATAGCGGCATTTTTGTATGGCTGCTCAGTTATACAAACCGCGATACAGGAAAAAAGATTTTTCAAAAAGGCTCAACTGTGTTGATAAGGTAAGGCATTCCGTAAAAGCTTCCAATGAGTATAGAATAGTGCTACATCTATTTTCAATTCATAAAATATTCCGGCAATATGTCTCTTACCAGCCTTTCAAAAACTTCTTTATTTTTGATGTGATGCCCGTGAATAGGATGGGCTCCTGTTTATTTGCTTTTATATGAGAAAAAATTCTGGGCGTCGCGCTTTTATCCGGAACGTAAGTATGGGTAGCCTAAGTGCTGCCATCTCACCGGTTACCACTATTGCAAGTACTCAACCTGTTAAAGCTGATAAAGAAAACGCCACCCCACAGGAAAGTCCAGGGCCTTATAATACTGTATATAAAAATGAGTTTCTTAGTCGCGTTGCCTTTCCCATTGGAGGTCTTGGTGCCGGCATGTTTTGTATGGAGGGCACTGGTGCCATCTCTCATGTTTCAGTTCGTAATAAACCTGAGATATTTAATTCACCTGCTATGTTTGCCGCAATTTCCGTGAAAGGAATTACAAATGGCGCTAAGCTTCTTGAAGGGCCTGTACCCGATTGGAAAAAGTTTGGGCAGCTTGATGCAGGCAATGGCGCCACGGGGGCTACCACAGGTTTACCGCGTTTCAGGAATGCTTCTTTTATAGCAAAATTTCCGTTTGGTTATCTCGATATAAGTGATGCTGACATTCCAATGAAAGTAAAGATAACCGGCTGGAGCCCCTTTATTCCTACAGATGATGATAATTCAAGTTTGCCTTTAGGCTCGATGGAATATAAATTTATTAATACAGGAAAGAATGCTGTTGAGGCCGTTTTTTCTTTTAATTCAAAAAATTTTTTGAAGGTTGATAAAGGAAAAAATTCAATCCGGTCTATAAAAAATGGCTTCGTTTTATGGGAAGAAGGCACAGCTGAAAAACCTTACAAGACAAACTTTGCAATTTTTACAAATGATGACACCACTAAAATTGATCACTGTTGGTTTCGCGGTGGCTGGTGGGATCCGCTTACTATGGCATGGAATGCGGTAAAAAATGGCGAAATAAAATCAGTTGCACCGGTTGATAACGATGCACCGGGCGCTTCGCTATATGTGCCTTTTACAATTGCACCGGGCAAGGAGAAAACGATTCACTTAATGACGTCGTGGTATTCCCCAGACTCTGAATTTACTTTTGGTGAAATGGGAACCAGGAAAGAAAAATGTGATCCTTCATCAGGCTGTTGCAATTCACCTTCTGATATTTTAATTGATAAATATGATAAGGATTTTAATGGCAAGACTTATAAGCCATGGTACAGCAGCCGGTTTGCAAACGTCGAAGAAGTTGTTTCTTATTGGGAAGAAAAATATGAAGAGCTTAAAAAGAACTCTAAACTTTTCACCGATGCTTTCTATTCAAGCACATTACCGCCGGAAGTTGTTGAAGCAGTTGCCGCAAATCTTTCTATCTTAAAATCACCTACAGTTATGCGCCAGTACGATGGCCGGCTATGGAATTTTGAAGGCTGTGGAGATAATTTTGGCTGTTGCCATGGTTCCTGTACACATGTATGGAATTATGCGCAGGCCATTCCTCATTTGTTTCCAGCTTTGGAAAGAAGCTTGCGACACACTGAGTTTTGTGAAAATCAAAATAAAGAAGGCCACCAGAATTTTCGGGCAAACCTTCCTATTCAACCAAATACTCATGAATTTCATTCAGCAGCAGATGGACAATTGGGTGGCATCATGAAAGTTTACCGGGAGTGGCGTATTAGCGGTGATAATGAATGGCTAAAGAAAATGTACCCTATGGTAAAGTCAAGTATAGACTATTGCATTCGGACATGGGATCCAGGACATAAGGGTGTAATTGAAGAACCACATCACAACACTTACGATATAGAATTCTGGGGACCTGATGGAATGCACACAAGTTTCTACATAGGCGCTCTCAACGCAATTATTGCAATGGGAAAATTTTTAAATGCGGATACATCAACATATCGGCAATTGTTAGCTGATGGTAAGAAGATTATAGAAACCGAATTATATGATGGCGAATATTTTATCCAGAGAATAAAAGTAGAAGGGTTAACTGCAAAAAATCCTGCTACTGAGAAATCATTTGGTGGTGAGTATTCCAAGGAAGCTAAAGAATTACTGGAAAAAGAAGGACCGAAATATCAATATGGAAAAGGTTGTTTATCTGATGGGATTTTGGGTTCATGGATCGGCAGAATGTGTGGTCTTGACGATACAATTGATTCTTCAAAAATTAAAAGCCACCTACTTGCTGTACATAAATATAATCTCAAAGAAAATTTAAGCGAACATGCCAATCCGCAACGACCCTCATTTGCATTAGGCGACGAGGGAGGCTTATTGTTATGCACCTGGCCAAAAGGAGGCAAGCTTTCTTTACCCTTTGTTTACAGTGATGAAGTGTGGACGGGGATTGAGCACCAGGTGGCTTCACATTTAATGCTAATGGGTCATATAAAAGAAGGGCTCGATATCCTCAGGGCTTCACGCAATCGCTACGACGGAAAAGTGAGGAACCCTTTTAATGAATATGAATGCGGCCATTGGTATGCACGGGCCCTATCAAGTTACGGATACTTGCAGGCACTTACTGGTGTGCGCTATGATGCAGTAGATAATACCTTATACATAGATTCTAAGGTAGGAGACTTTACTTCCTTTCTTTCTACAGAAAATAGTTTTGGCATGGTTTCCCTAAAGGCAGGTAACCCTTCTATAAAGATAGCTTACGGTAAACTATCACTAAAAAGGGTATTTGTATCAGGCAAGCCTTCAACTTTCCATATTTCATAAATCTAAGTCTATGTTTTAATGGGAAAATACTGATCATTAAAGCGTCAGCTAAGGTTTTATTCTTGAATAAGGTGAAGGTTTAAAATTACCTCAGTAAAAATAACCCTTCACCTTATATTCAATTTTATTTCCTCATTCTTTAAAACGATCACCCTTTCTTAGATCTTATTTCCAAATAGATAGGCAGTAGATCCTGCGGTTAATCCAGAATTCTTTGCTGAAATCCCTATTTCAGTTTCTTTTGCTTTTTTTTGATCTTGCCTGGTTGAGATACCCAGAAAGAACAACACAGGGATAGTAATGCCCACTATGAGTACCTGGAAAGAATATAACATACGAGTAAAGAATTCTAATCTTTGTCCTTTTGCTTCAATATTAATAACTGTTTTCATTGTTTAATTTTTATTGTTTTATTGTTGTTTACATAACAAAGATATAGTTAAACACATGTTCTATGCAATACATAGTACATTGAATGGCATAATACCTATTTCAGTGGTTAAAAAGAAGTATTAGTGGATAGCGCTTTAGATTTTTAGAGCAAGAAACTATTAAAACATAAAAAAAGGTGCTGAATACAGCACCTGGAATTGGTCTTTCAATATCAGGGGAAAATTTAATTAAAATTCGTAGATCAAATCGTAGCCAGGTTCTATTGAAAAGAAAAACTTTTCAATAATTTTTTTTGAGATTTAATAAGGTGCCGGACAATATTGTAAGAGAGGAAAGGGGGGTTGTTTAACCAGGTATTAGTTATACTGACAAATCTATCGACAGAGTTTCATATTTCAAAATTAATAGAGGCTTAATTAGCTTAAGTCGTTTCTTTTTGTCCATATGTTATTAACATTGTCATTAGACAATCAAAGAAGTTAACTATTTACGAGGGCATATATTTTTAAAACGGGTAGTCAATACCGATAGTTGCATTGAAATTTTCATAACGCCATTGCCTGTTGGCATTACCGGTGCCAAACAAATGCTGAAAGGTAACTCCCGGTATCTGCCATCCACTGTTTTCCAAAACATCGGGCCGTTTAAAACGAAAGCCTACATCGAATCTTAACAGAAAATAACTAAAGTCAAAACGGAAGCCTACGCCTGAAGAAACTCCGAGTTGCTTATACAAATTCTCAAACTTAAATTGGGTTGTATCCGAACTTCCATCGATCGTAGTGTTTTTAAAATTCCAGATGTTACCCACATCGGCGAATAATGCCATTTTGAACAGGATTGCATTTGAAAAAAGAGGTGCTACATTAAAGCGATATTCTGTATTTCCTTCAAGCTGAATATCTCCCGTGCGGTCGTTAAACAAAGCATTGTTTATATATGGTGAAAGTGCTTGTCCGCCTACTCCGATACCCCTTACCGGCCAGCCCCGCATGCTGTTAGGGCCTCCTCCAAAATATTGTTTAAAAAAAGGAAGAGTCGTGTCGCTAATTGATGTTGGAATTCCTACTCCTGCAAATGCACGAAAAGCGATGGCAGATTTCGGATGATTAATTGTGTAGGTATATTCCACATCTGCCTTAATAAATTCTCTCAAATATTTATTGAAGAAATTACCGTTCTGGGAATTCTTGTTTCTCAACTTCAGCAACCCATAAGGTAACCCTGATTCTTCCAGGTTTGCTTTTAACGTGCTTATAATTTTTGGATTTTTAGAACTTACATGAGCATTCTTATAGCTTATGCCGGCGCCCATTACTAGGGCTGTATTAAACGAATAGCGGAGGAATGGATATCTCTTTAAAGTACTATCAAAGCTGGCCGACCTGTTGTATAGCCTGTGATAGTCAAAGTTAAAAAGGCGTAAGCTCCAAATGTGATTTTCATTATTTGTAAAATTGAATCCATATGCAAGACTTAAAATCTGCTGGTTAAAAAAATCAATTCGATTTACAAGTGAAAGATTTGTGTTTATAAAAGACTGTTTGGTGATTAAATTTTTCCTGTTATATATGCTGAAAGGAAAAATGAATTTAGGAAAGAGAAGGCTGTTGCTATAAGTTATTTCATTAGAGTTAATAAAAGTTCCGCTGCTGTTGCGTTTAGTGGCACTGAATTCAACACCAACTCTTACAGAATTTGTCATTCTTATCGCTTCTTTTGCAAGATTTCTATCTGTTACGCTTATGTTGCCGGCCACTCCAAGCAAGTTGCCTGAATTTGCGCCGGTAATATTACTCGTAGTATTATTGGCAGAATAGCTCAGTTCAATATTTCCTTCAAATGCATATCTTTTTACCGGAATTAATTTTATAACAAGATCAACCAGGTTGGTATCTTTTTGTTCAACTATATCTATGGTAGGGCTTTCCCATACACCCAGTCTGTAAAAGTTATTTATGGTTTTATAGTAGTCATCCTGCCGATAGACCTCTCCTTTTTTTAACAGCAGATTATTATAAGGCAGATAAAACTTAAAAATTTTCCGATGATACCTGGTGATAAAGTTTTTGGAAATGTGCTCTTTCAAAGATGAATCTTTATAATCATCTCCCGGCTTATAGTCAGGTAAAACATAAATATTGTTGATGTAATATTTTGTCAATCTGCTACTATCGGGGGAATTGTTCAACTGATACCCTAACCTTATGGTAGGCTTATCTCTTTGTTCGCTTGCTTCTGCAAGCAATTGTAATTGCTCAAAAGGATCCTCTGCAATCGTTGTGAGTGCTGCTATTGAAGTATCCCCTGTCACCCGTATTTCATCAGCAGTAAACTTATAGTAACCGTTATTGCGGTAAAGCGCAATCAGCCGGTTGGACTCTTCCTGTATGGAACTTTTTGTAACAGGTTTGTTTTTTTGTAATGCTGATTTATCTTTTGAAGCAATAGCAAGCTGTTCAAGTTCGGGATCGTTAAAGAGATATGCTAACGTATCTATAAGAGTTCGTTTTCCTGCATTGACACTGTAATTAATAATTATTCTTTTTTGATCATTTGTTTTATGGAAGACTGTATCAAAATTATAATCGATCTCAGGGTGATAATATCCCATATTCCTCATGGATGCCCGCATATTTTCAGCTGACTGCTTTACTGCATTTGTATCAAATACAGGTGGCCTTGTTATTCTATGGAATATGAAAACCGCATCTGTTATTTTCACTCTTGCGCTGTCGTCGAGTTGGGTATTAAGCCTGGAATTAATAAGAACTTTTTCATCACTGCTTATGTCATTTGCGGTCAGCGTTATATTGTTTTTAAAAACGAAAGGAATATTTTTTTGATACTTTCGTACAGACGTAAAACCTGAATATTTTTTGGAAGTTGAGCAGCCTGCCGTGAAGGCCAGCACAATAATTAAAATAAAAAAAGAAGGAAATTTTATAGGGGGAATTATTCCATTCATAATAGCACAACATGTTGAGCAAAAAGATCGTCAAATATATTCAAAGTTTAAGCCACAAAAAATTGAGGGACGAAGAACAGGCTTTCATAGCAGAAGGACCAAAGGTGGTTGAAGAGTTTTTAGCTTCTCAAAGTTTTACCTGCAAAATAATTTGCGCTGAAAAACAATGGCTGTTATCTATTAAAGAACTAATCGATACTTCCAAGGCCGCGATCTATGAAATTGATGAAGATTCATTAAAAAGCATATCCTTTTTAAATACGCCGAACAAGGTTATCGCTGTATTTAGAAAGAAGGAGTTTACTGCACTTCCAGAAGTTGGGAATAAGATAACACTGGTACTTGATGGCATAAGTGATCCAGGTAACCTGGGAACGATCATTCGCATCGCAGATTGGTTCGCCATTGAAAATATTATTTGCAGTAAGAATTGTGTTGATTGCTACAATCCGAAAGTTGTGCAATCAACGATGGGCAGTATTTGCAGGGTAAATCTATTTTATGAA
The DNA here is from genome assembly GCA_040002575.1 of Ginsengibacter sp. Lineage (GTDB taxonomy): Bacteria > Bacteroidota > Bacteroidia > Chitinophagales > Chitinophagaceae > Ginsengibacter. Next base: position 4,675 of record JBDUEG010000030.1, on the reverse strand, counting down.
GATCTGCATTCGTTCATATCGTCACATAAGTTTATCAGCGTTTATGCAGCCTCCTTATCGGGCGATTCTTTATCAACATTTAAAAATATAGACGAAGGATTTATATTAATAGGCAATGAATCAAAAGGTATTGGTGAAAAATTATTAGCAATCTCATCATACAAAATTACCATACCACGATACGGCCACGCAGAATCTTTAAACGCTGCCGTGGCAACAGGGATTATTTTATCACATGTAAAACATAGTCCCAACTTACACGAGGAACTTAATTAAGTCTAAGCCATATTACTTAGCAGGGATAATTGTATGCCAGCTTTTGACAACAGAAATTTTAAGAAGTGTTTATAATACTATTTATCATTTAAATTTTGATTTACTAAAAGACCTTTTCTTTTAGCAATCATTTTATTTAAGACAGAGATATTAGCAAAGTACTTGTTTCCCTGAAATATTATTATTTCATATTTTATTAATTCTTCCAAATCACGTTCTAAGGTTTTATCTGATTTACCAGAATAAAGTCTGGCTAACCTAATGCTTAGTTCAGGTATCTCTTTAAATATAAATTTTTTATCAATAGGTATTTCCAATCCCAGGGTTCTACGCCTTTTGAATACTTCTTTTTGACCCATCTCAATTTCATCAAATTTATCATACACATACTTTTGCCAGGTATTTAAAAGTTGACTTGCTTGAATTTTTTCTAATGTTAGTTGCAATCCATCTCTAAAGCCTGTTAAGGCATAATCAATAAAGTCTGTCAGACTTTTATTTTTTGAAGCTTTCTCTAATTGCCTGTAATATTCCGGACGTGTGTTATTATAGTGATTTGATAAAATATGAAGTGTGATATCAGGGTTTCCACCTCGTGACAATATATAAAATTCAACTAATCTACCTGTGCGTCCATTTCCATCACCAAAGGGATGTATCCATTCTAAATAAACATGCGCAACTATCGATTGAATTATAATATCGCTAAATAGTTGTTTCCCTTCTTCATATTTAAATTCAGTGCGTAGCCAGTCGCAATATTTTTCAACTAAAGCGGCAATATCTCTATAATCGGGACATCTATATGTTCCAACTATTACATCATTGTTTCTAAATCTACCAGGAATTGCGTTGAAATGCTCCCCCAAATTTTGACCTACCAACTTGTTAAATCGAAGTAGCAATTCTGATGTAATTAGTTGTTCTTTATTATTGTAAACAGTTTCTATTAATATTTCATTAAAAGCATTTAGAATATTTTTTACTTCAATTTCCTGATACTCTTTACTTGGAGGAAGTTTCTCACCTTGCTGAAGTTTAGCAATTTCTTCATCAGATAATGTATTGCCTTCAATAGCAGTTGTTGCTTGCGCTCCTTTTCGTAAAGCCAGCAACATCAATTCCTCATAATACTGAGGCATTATTGGAGTATTATTTATAGCTCGTATGTAAGCAACACATTGTCCTAACATCATTAAAGTACGTCTCGACAGTTCCCATTGAGTTTTGAAAACAAGATGGGGATAAACTTTATATAATTTCATGACACAAATATTGACAAAACTATTGACAAAAGCAATATCATTTTTGTCTTTATTTGTGTAATGGTATTTGTCTTTGATGTTTAAATAAATCTGCCAACATCCCAAGAATAAGGCTCTAGTTTAGGGGCTTGTATAAACTCAATCAAAATCTGCTGCCGTATTTCTTGTAGGCAACGAAGTCGTTATTAGCACTACAACTCGATTAAAGGGATAACAAAATCATCTAAACTCAATCGCCTTCACCGGTTGAATTTTTCTTATTAAGAGTGAAGGAATTATTAGCATAAAAAAACAAATAACAAGCGTCGCAAGATCAATAGCTACCACCTGCCACCAGACAACATCGGCGTGAGCAACATCCATAAAATAAGCTTCCTCATCCAGCTTGATAAATCCTGTCTTTTCCTGTAAAAAACAAATTCCTAATCCCAGTATTGTGCCCGCGACTATTCCCGTAACGGCAATAAAGGAAGTATTATAAATGAATATTTTTTGTATGGAAAAATTTGGCGCTCCCAACGCTTTCAATATTCCAATCATTCTTGTTCTTTCAAGTACAAGGATAATCAGGCAGGTAATCAGATTCACAACGGCAACCACCATCATTATCCCCAGCAAGATGCTTTTGATTCTGCCTTGTAGGTTAAGCCAATCAAAAATGTTCGGATAAATTTCCTGTATACTTTTGCTGTACCATCTTCCCGGTAGCGCATCAGAATCAAAAATGAAATTATTTACAGAATCTGTTTTTTTATAATCATCTAAAAAAATTTCATAACCGCCGATTTCGCCGGGCTCCCAGTCATTCAGCCGCTGGATAAGTTTTATGTCACCCAGGCAAAAGTTATGATCGTATTCATCGATGCCTGTTTTAAAGATGCCGGCAACCTTCAATTTCCGTGCCCGCTGGCTTCCATCACTTTGTATAAAAAGTATTATTATGCTGTCATTTATATTAGCCTCGAGCTGGTTCGCCGTATATTGAGAAATGTCAATGTCTTTGCTATATCCACTATCAGCGAATGATATCCATTTCCCTCTTAATAAAAAAGAATTGATCCGATTGAAATTGAAGCTGCTGTCAATGCCTTTCATCAGCACACTTTCAATATCATCTTTGTACCTGATGATTGCCGATTTTGTCGCATAGCGTTCTACACTTTTTACATCCGGAATGTTTCGAAGAAAGTGTTCGAGCGTATCGTTCCTTTCAATGGGCGATTCTTCAGCAATGTTTGCCTGCGCAACTACCGTCTGTTGAACACGTATGTGTCCCCAGAAGCTGAAAACCTTATTGCTAATTACATTTTGGAATCCATTAACAAAGCTCAGTGCAACTATCATCACGGCAACACTTATCATTGTAGCGGTAATTGCCAGGCCTATTATAAATCGTGAAAAAGTCTTTTGCCTGTTAAAAGCTATCCGCTTTGCTATAAAAGATGAAACATTCAAGCCCCCTAAATTTGGTATCTTGTAAAACTAATTTTTTTAAAACATTTAAATGAATTCATTAAGGAACGTTCTTTCAATTTTAGCCCGGATTACTTTCTTTGTTTTATCATCAACGTTTGTTTTTGCCCAGGCTCCTGATAGCATTTATGTAAATAATATAAAGAGCGCAAAGTTGTACACCTATGGAAATCAGCTCAGCATGCCCGTTATTAATCTCGCCAGTGGCGACCAGGTGGAGCTTCATTTTGATGATATGAATGCTGATGTAAAATATTATTATTATACCTATCAGCTTTGCAACAGTGACTGGTCACCCGTAAACCTTAGCCAGTTTGATTATCTGAAAGGATATACACAAATGCGTATTACTAACTATCGCTTTTCCTCGATTGCTTATACGCGGTACACGCATTACCAGGCTGTGATACCCGACAGGAGCAGCTATCCGATAAAATCAGGCAATTACATTTTAAAAGTCTACCTCGATGGTGATACCTCAAAACTGGCTTTTACCAAAAGACTGATGGTTGTCGAAAATAAGGCAGCTGTAATAGCTAAAGTCGTACAACCTTTTACTCCGGAGTATTTTCGAACTCACCAAAGAATACAGTTCACGGTTGATGCAAGAGTGTTGGAATCATTTAATCCACAGCAGATAAAGGTTGTCGTACTTCAAAATTACCGGTGGGATAATGCCGTAAAAAATATGCCACCTACATTTATCAGGGGAAATGTTCTTGAATATAATACACCGGATAAAATAGTTTTTGGTGGCGGAAAGGAATGGCGATGGCTTGACCTGCGGGACTTCCATTTGCAAAGCGACCGGGTATTAGCTGCTGATTATAAAAAGAATTCAACCGATATATATGTTCGTCCGGATGGCCCGCGGGAGGCACAGCGTTATGTATATTACCGGGATTTTAATGGATTGTATTCTGTAGAAGCGATACGCGGATTGAACCCTTTTTGGGAAGCCGATTATGCGACAGTGCATTTTGTTTTCGCACCTCCTAACGGAACTGCTTATCCCAATAAAGATATTTACCTTTTCGGCCAGTTGACTAATTACAACTATGCTGACAGCCTTAAAATGGTTTATAATCCCGCAAAGCATCTATATGAAACTAATCTTTTCATGAAGCAGGGATATTACGACTATACATATGTAGGAGTGGACAAAGCCAATCCCTCAATTAAGTCAGAGTTCGATGGAAACTATTATGAAACTGAAAATCTTTATACCATTTTGGTTTACTACAAATCATTTGTTGGCCGCTCCGATGAACTTATAGGCGTGGCCACGTTCGATTCAAGAACAGATAAGCCAGGGTTGAGTTTTTAATTCGTGTTATTTCGTTCGTATTATAGTTATTATATTTGCAGCCGGCAAGTCTTATACGGCCAGCTCCTATAGAACTCCCCCAGGATCGGAAGATAGCAAGGGTATATGGTTGAGCGGTGCGATGTAAGTAACTTGCCGATTTTTTTTGCCCCTAATGCATTGATCTGGATCACGAGTTACCTGAAACTTGATTCTTACCCATCTGCCATTTCCCATCCTGTCATTCAATTTTAAAGAAATATCTTTGTGCAAATATTTACATCATTCTAAACAGATAATTAATCATGAAATTTTTTATTGACACAGCAAATCTTAACCAGATAAAAGAAGCCAA
>JBDUEG010000029.1:0-18136 GCA_040002575.1 Ginsengibacter sp. | reverse complement strand
ATTATGCTCCGGGTGCTATTCTCTCTCAGTCCCGCCTTTTCAGATTCTGTAAGCAGTTTAATATCTTCTATCTTTTGGTCAGGGCTTTTAATGAATTGAAGCAATACATTTTCAAAATGATTAATTATCATATCAATATATTGCTGGCCTAATAAGGTACTATTGTAACTAAACCTTACGTTTAACTTTTCTCCAAGAGCAACCAGAATTGTTAACGGATAATTATTTTTATCATAAGTTCGAACATCTTCTACTTGTAGACCCCAATCAGTTGAAGCAATCAACTTACTAAAAGGATAATTTTCAAAGGTTAATAAACAATCAAATAAATCTCCTTCCAAGCCACACCATTCCTGAATCTTACTTAAAGGAGTATTTTGAAATTGTCGGGAGAATACCTGCTCATCTTGTAATATTTTTAACCACTCGTCTATTCTCTGCCCCTTTGCAATCTTAGCATGTAATGGAAGAGGATTAATGTATAAACCGACACCATCTTCAACTCCCGGCAGGTCATCTGGCCGTCCTGATACGGTTACACCAAAAACAATGTTGTTTAATCCTGTGTAAGAATACAAGAGATAAGACCACACTCCTTGTATTAAAGTATTAGGCGTTATTCGCAAGCTTTGCGCATAATTTTTAATATCAATGGCCGTAAGTGCGTCCATTTCCAAAAAAGCTGATTTATATTCACCCGCACCCTTATTTCTTTCGATTGAGTTTTCTATAAAAGGCAAAAGAGCAGGGGATTCTACACCAGTAAGATAATTTTGCCAGTGTGCTTTCTGGTCCTTTATACTCTTTTTTTCTATGTAGCGAATATAATTTTCAAAGCGATCCTCTGAACGCATCTTCGGTTTTTCGCCGTTTATAAGCGCTTTGTAGTTACTCAAAAATTCTTCCATCAATATAGGCAATGACCATCCATCTAAAATGATATGGTGGTATGTCCATAGCATAAAATAGCGTTCTTCGGAGAGCTGAATTAATACAATACGCATCAATGGTACACTTGTGAAATCAAATCCTTTTTCACGTTCTAATGCTGTGTACTTCTTTATGGCGTCGGTTTGTTCAAAGGATGACATGCTCCGGTAATCAACTTCAGTAAGAGGTAATTCAACCTTTTTAAAAACGCATTGAATAGGAACATTGAATTTATTATAATAAAATGCACTTCGAAGTATTGTATGTGACTTTAATACTTCATTCCAACTTTGTCTAAAAAAACTCAGATTTAGCTTCGTAAAAAAACATGAAAGTTGAATAGTATATGCAGCTGCCTCACCGTCATATAAGTTATGGAATAGCATTCCCTGCTGCAAACCACTTAAAGGATACAGGCCATCTATTTGGTCCCTGATTGTACCTGAAGAAAGTTTTTCATCTAAAAACTCATCTAATTCATTATACGTGATTTCAGAGCCTAATCCGTAATCTGATGGAGTATATACTTCTCCTTTTTGTTGTTGCTCCAGACAATGAGCTATTATTAATTCTAAATTAGAAACATAGTTTGATGCAAGTGCTTCAGCTGTTTCTTTCTCATAATGTTTGGCACTATAAGCCCAATTTAAACATAACTCACCATCAGTTATTATGCTATTTACAGATAATTTATTACTAAACTTCATTTCAGGACTATGGCTGTCGCCTGTCATTTCAGTAGCAACGCTAAACCATTTACTTTCTCTTACCACATTATCTACCTGGCCCAAATAATTAAATATGATTTCCCACGGCTTGTTATCCTGAAGATTTTTTTCCTTATTGATATATTTTAGAATTCCGTATCCTATTCCTTTGGCGGGCACTTGCCTCAATTGCTCTTTTACAGTTTTAATTAAATCGCCGAAATGTTCGCTTTCTAATTCATTAATATTTATTAATACCGGATACAGGCTTGTAAACCAACCAATCGTTCGACTTACATCGAGTTCTTCCGAAATCTCTTCCCTTCCATGGCCTTCAAGTCCTATGATTATTTGTTGATTTTTACTCCAGTCATAAAGAGTTTTTGTAAGTGCACTTAGTAAAATATCATTAATATCTGTGTGATAAGTTCGTGATACGTCATGGATTAAACGCTTGGTTTGTATTGCACTCAGCTTTCGAACCACGTGTGCTATATCCTTTACCTTTACTATTCCAGTATAATTTTTATCAGTGGGCAAAGAAGATGTCGCTACACATTTTTGCCAATATTTTTTCTGAGACAGCAATTCGTCACTATGGCTATATTTTTCCAGGGCATTATACCATTGACGAAAGGAGCTACTTTTGTTTCCAAGAGTAATTTCTTTCGCGGAAATAATATTACTGAGCAAGAGTTCTAAATCTTCCACCAAGATTCGCCATGACACTCCATCTATGACAAGGTGATGTGCAACAATAAATATGCGATTATATTTATCATCTGTTGTTTGAATTAAAACAACTTGTATTATGTGACCATTTTCTATAGAAAGCCTACGCTGATATTTATTGCAAAGCTCTTGTATAAGAAATGGCTGTTGTCCATTGCTGCCTGATTTAATAATTTCAACATTTACTTTTGTTGATGACTTTATATATTCCTGATGCCAGTTGTTTCTAATTTTAGAATATTTAAATCGCAACGAGTCATGATGATTACATAGGAATTCAACAGCTGTATTTAATACTTCTTCTGTAATAGTTTTATCTATCTTTAATAATACACTTTGATTAAAATGAGATGTAGCTTCTGGCTCTGCATTAAAAAACCAATCCTGTATAGGTGTTAAACCTGCTGCTCCTTCTAAAATTCCCTGCTCTCCAATCACTAATGGCTTTGAAGACTGATCGATTGCTGCTGAAAGTTTTGCAATAGTCTGATGTAAAAATATATCCTTTGGCTTGAGTTCATATCCTAAACGCTTTGAGCGGCTCACAGCCTGAATGGTTAATATTGAATCGCCGCCTAATTCAAAAAAATTGTCGTTTATTCCTATGTTTTGGATTCCTAAAAGTTCCTGCCAAATACCGGTAAGTTCCAATTCTACTTTATTGCGTGGGGCTAAATATTCATCTTCCGTTAATTGATTAAAATCCGGATCAGGCAGGGCTTTCTTATCTATTTTTCCATTCGCGGTTAATGGTAATTGATCTAGCTCTACCCATATTAGTGGAATCATGTAGGCAGGTAGCTTGCTATTTAAGTAAGTAATAAGCCCTTTTTTGTCGAATTTATCTTTAGAAGTAACATATCCAACCAACCTATTAATGCCCTCACTATTAGCTAAAACTACTACTACGGATTCTTTTATTAAACCACTCTGCTGAATCACATTTTCAATCTCCCCTAATTCTATTCTATAGCCTCTGATTTTTACCTGGTCATCTATCCTTCCCAGGTATTCTATATTTCCATCACCGAGCCATCTTCCCAAATCGCCAGTTTTGTATAATTTTTCTGAGGAGCTTTGGCTAAAAGGATTATTGATAAATCGCTCCGACGTTAACTCTGGCTTGTTTAAATATCCGCGTGATAAACCTGCTCCTCCTAAGTATATTTCGCCACGAACCCCAACCGGGGTCAACTGCAGACCATTTCTAAGAATATAAGCTGTTCTATTATTTAACGGTTTGCCAATTGGTATCGAAGCGGTGTTTTTCGCTTCAATAATTTTGTATGTAAGTGAAAATGTTGTGTTTTCCGTTGGCCCATAACCGTTAATGACTTGAAGCGAAGGATGATAATTTTTTATTTTTTCGATATGCGATTTCGAGAGTTTTTCACCACCTACCAAAATAGTTTGCAGTCCGTTGAAAATACTCATATCAATCTCTACAAGCTGGTTAAACCAACTGGACGTAAACCACATCTTAGTTATGTTGTTTACAGCAATTTCATTTTTAAGTAGTTCACTATTTAGCAAACTGGCTTCATCGCATAAAAATAATTGCCCACCGTTCAAAAGCATTCCCCAATATTCAAAAGTAGTTGCATCAAATGAAGAAGATCCTGTGGAAAGCAACTTGTCATCAGCTCTTAAATCAACAAATCCTGAATTCATTACGAGGCTTACAACATTTTTATGCTCTACCATTACTCCTTTAGGCTTACCGGTTGATCCTGATGTATATATAATATATGCCAGGCTATTAGCAGTTACATGGTGCTCCAGTTCAGTTATCGACTCGCTTTCGATTTGATTCCCGATTGCGTCAACTTCGATGATCTGTACTCCAGTCAGTTCAGGAAGTTTATTGCTACTTGCCTTACTGCTTATTATTATGGTTGCTTTAGTATCTTCCAACATGTAAATGATTCTGTCAGATGGATATTCCGGATCGATCGGAACATATGCTCCACCGGCTTTCAGGATACCAAGTATTCCAACTATCATTTCTATGCTTCGCTCAATACATAAGGGCACTAATGCCTCTTCTTTTACTCCCTTCTTTTTTAAATAACGGGCGAGTTGGTTGGAGCGTTCATTCAATTCTCCATAGCTCACTTGTTTTCCTTCAAATACTAGTGCTACATTTTCCGGAGCCTTTTTTGCCTGCTCTTCGAACAAATCTATTATGGTTTTAGTCTGGGGATATTCAACTGCTGTGTTATTAAACTTATTAAGTATCTGATCTTCTTCGGAAGATGACAACATTTTCAGTTGTGATATTTGTTTTGACGGACTCTTTGTTATGGATTTCAATAACTGTACAAAATGGAGAGCCATTCTTTGTACAGTTTCTTCTTTATACAAATCCGTATTATACTCCACTGATCCCTGAAGACCAGTATCTGTTTCCTTAATTAAAAAAGTCAGTTCAAATTTTGAAGTGTTTAAGGGTATAGCTTCATCTGATATTTGTAATTGCCCTAATTTTAACTTAGGTACATCTGGCGTGTTCTGTAGTACAAGCATTACCTGAAATAACGGGCTCCTACTTAAATCCCTTTCCTTTAAGCCAGCCACTAATTTCTCAAAGGGCACATCCTGATGCTCGTAAGCTTCTATCGTAGTATTTTTTATATTTTGTAAAAAATCTGTAAAGCTTATACTTCCATTTACTGTACTTCGCAAAGCAAGAGTATTTACAAAAAACCCAATCAACTCTTCAATCTCCTTTTGCCCCCGATTAGCTACTGGCGTACCTACACAAATATCATCCTGACCACTATAATTGTAAAGTAAAACCTTGTAGGCAGCAAGCAAAACCATAAATAAAGTAACATTCTCCGCTTTGCAAACCAGGTTTAGGTCATGTTCCAACTCTTTTGAAATGTTGAATTTAAGTTCCGACCCGTGAGTATTCTGTAATGCTGGTCGCGGGTAATCAATTGGAAGCTCTAATGGTTTAATTCCTTCCATCTTCTCCTTCCAATATTTCATTTTATTTTCAAGCAGTTCGCCCTGCAAATAATCACGCTGCCATATTGCATAATCTGAATATTGTAATCCTAATTGCGCCAAATTATCAGCAAAGCCTTCAGAATAATTCTTGTATAACAATAATAATTCCTTTACGATCAAGCTCACAGACCACCCGTCAGATGCTATATGGTGTATCGTAACTACCAGAAGATGATCTTCTCCGGTATTTAATAATGTCACACGCAACATATAATCCCTGGAAAGATCAAATGGCCTTTCGATCAAGTGCCCAATATGCCTGGTTAATTCAGCTGCATCGTTACCGTGAATGATTTCGTTTGAAATATCCATCTGCCACTGTTCTTTTTCTTTTATCCGCTGGTATACTTTGCCATCTTCACCCTGATAAAATACAGACCGTAATACTTCATGCCTGTTTACTATTTCTGCAAAACTTTTATTTAAAGCATTTACATCCAGTTTCCCTTTTAATCGAAGCACCGTGGCTACATGATACTGATTACTCCCTTCAAGTTGATCTATAAGCCACAAACGTTCCTGACTAAATGAAACGGGAATGTTTTCTGGCTTTACTTTTACTTCCATAGCCTGAGGCAACGACCTTGCAGTTTCTTTTAGTTGTTGTGACAGCTGAGCTATTGTAGGATAAATAAACAAGGTTTTAACTTGCATTTCTATACCAAGCCGCGTCCTAATGGACGAAACCAGCCTCATAGCCAGAAGGGAATGTCCGCCTATATGAAAAAAATTATCATGAATACTTACCTTTTCTGCGTCCAAAAGCTCTTGCCAGATTTGCGCCAGTTTAACTTCTATTTCGTTACGGGGAGCCTGATATTCTTTACCTGACAAATCACTTAAATCTGGAACCGGTAAGGCTTTCTTATTAATTTTACCATTTGACGTAAGTGGAAGCCTTTCCATCTTTATCCATATAGAAGGCACCATATAATCCGGAAGCTTCATCCGAAGGTGAGACATTAACTCATCTTTGTTCAATTGACCTTCTGATACTATATAACCTACCAATATTTTTTCTTGCTTGCTATCATCTATTGTGTGTACTGCGGCGTGGTTTACCTTTCCACTCTGCAACAATGCATTTTCTATTTCTCCCAATTCAATCCTATGGCCTCTTATCTTAACCTGTTCGTCTATTCTTCCTAAATATTCTATTTCCCCCTCATTATTCCACTTTACTTTATCGCCTGTTTTATAAATCCTTGCGGCTGTATCGGGATTAAACGGGTCTCCAATAAATTTTTCTGCTGTTAAGCCTGGCAGATTTAAGTACCCGCGGGCAAGACCCTCACCTGCTATGTATAATTCACCTGCGATACCCAAGGGCACTAGTTGGTCACTTTGTGACATGACGTACAACTTCGTATTGGAAAATGGCTTTCCAATAGGCACCGTACTATATGATTTTTGTAAATCTAATTTATGGATGCATTTCCCAATGGTTGCTTCCGTAGGGCCATAGTGGTTAAAAACATTGCCCTTGTAATTAAGCTTTTTTAGATGATCTATTATGTTTATAGAAAATGCTTCCCCACCAAATATCATTACTTTATTGGCCAATACTATATTGTCGCTATTGGCATAAGATAGCCATACTGATGGCACTATTTTAATACAATCGACTGGATGACTTTTTAAGTAAATGGATAATGTTTCCCCATTTATGATTTGTTGCTTTGATAGCACATTAAGAGACGCACCTATTAATAAAGATGAAAATATAATTGCATGCCCTGCATCAAAAACTAACGGTGCAAAAAGCGCAAAAGACCGGCAATCTTTTAATTCCGCACTTTCAATTAGCCCGAAGCAATGATCTAAAAGTGCCTGGTGCTCTATCATTACGCCTTTGGGCCTACCTGTAGAACCAGATGTATAAATGACATAAGCCAAATTGGAAGAACTTATATCAATCTCATAATTTTTTTCTGGCAAATTGCTTATCTCTGCCCAGTCCTCGTCTATAAATATTATTTCAAGTCCTGTTCTTTTAGGAAGTTTATCAATAACCGAACTCGTGCTGATTAATATAGAAGATTGCGTGTCTTCCAGTATGTAGCTTATCCGGTCCAAAGGGTAATCCTGGCTAATGGGAACATAGGCACCACCGGCCTTTAAAATTCCCAATACCGCCACTATCATTTCAATGCTTCTTTCAATACATATGGGCACCAAAGATTCCTTGTGAATTCCCTTATTAATTAAATGCAATGCAAGCTGGTTGGATTTTTTATTCAACTCAGCAAAAGTTAAATGTTCTTCTTCAAAAACAACTGCTATACCATTTGGATTAATTGCGGCCTGCTCTTCAAATAATTTTATAATCGTTTTATCCCGGGGATATTCTACGGATGCTTTATTAAATTCTATAAGCAACTGTTGTTGCTGAGATTCTGTCAACATATTAAACCCTGACAACTTTTCTGTCGGGTTAATTGTTATTGATTTTAAAAGTTCCTCAAAATGGATAACCATTTGTTCAATTGTCTCAGCTTTATATAAGTCATTTTTATAAACTACCAAGCCTTCCAGGCCATTTTGAGTTTCATTGATAGAAAAAGTTATATCAAATTTCGATGAATTGTTTGTTGTAGGAAATTCCGATAACTGTACATCTTCTAATTCTAATTTGTCTATATCTGGTATGTTTTGTAACACCAGCATTGCCTGGAATATCGGGCTGCGATTAAGATTTCTATCTTTTACTATTACGTCTACTACTTTTTCGAAGGGAACTTCCTGATGGCTATAAGCTTCAAGCGTAGTAATTTTTACCTCTTGTAAAAATTCATTAAAAGTTATATTTCCATTTATTTCACTTCGTAAAGCAAGCGTATTTACAAAAAATCCAACTAACCCTTCTACTTCCTGCTGGCCTCTGTTAGCCACCGGTGTTCCAACACAAATATTGTCCTGGCCACTATAGCGATATAGCAGGATTTTATATGCTGCCAACAAAACCATAAATAACGTCGCTCCCTCTTTTTGCGCAATCAACTTTATTCCGGCATCAAGTTCTTTTGAGATATTGAACCTCTTTACAGAACCTTTTACACTCTGAATAGCAGGCCGGGGATAATCCAGGGGGAGTGCCAGATCTTCAACTCCTTTAAGTTTATTTTTCCAATAGTTCAGTTTAGTTTCCATCGCTTTTACCTGCGAAGAATTTCGTTGCCATATTGCGTAGTCTGCGTATTGCAAAGGCAATGGAGTTAAATTAACCGGCAATTGTTTTGAAAAGCTTTTATAAAGAGAAACCGCTTCTTTTACGATTATATCCATAGACCAGCCATCTGATGCGATATGGTGCATTGTTATCAGAAGTAAATGCTCTTCTTTATTGAGTAAAAGCAAATTTGCCCTCAACATGTAATCTTTTGCCAGATCAAATGGCTCGCTGATCAGTTGCTGGATATATTGAAGATTATTATTTGTATCATCTCCACGCTCCTCAATTTGTAATGCCCATAAGTTCGGCTCTTTTATATATTGATATGGTATACCATTTTCCTCTCTGAATGTGGTTCTTAATATTTCATGCCGGGTTATTATTTGATTCAGGCTTTTATTTAAGGCATCAATATTTAGCTTGCCCCGAAGTATAAATGCGGTGCCAATATTATAAGGTATGCTTCCTTCCATCTGGTCTATAAACCACAATCGTTCCTGGCTATAGGATAAAGGAATATTTTCAGGTCGTGCTGTTGCAACTAAAGAGGAAGAATAAAAAGCAGACTTTCCTTTTTGTTGAATTAAATCAGATTGCTCTGCAATAGTTGTGTTTGAAAAAATATCTGCTAATTCGATATTAATTGAAAACTCTTTAGAAATTCGCGACACCAACTGCACTGCTTTTAGGCTATTTCCTCCTACCTGGAAAAAATCATCTTTATTGGAAAAATTAGAATGTCCTAATAAATTTTTCCAAATATTATAGAGCGTTTCGCTTTCTCCATCCTGATGAAACTCTGCTTGTTCTAAAGAATTATTCTTTTTTGAATTGATTAAATCAAGTATTCCTTTCCCCGTTTTAGCTCCAAAGGTTTTATTAAATTGCTTACTCTTCATCTTATAAAATCAAATAGTTATTTATAAATCTTGAACGACCAAAATTATACTTCATATTTAAAAAAATCTAAGTGAAGTTTATGTGAAGCTTAAAACAAACAAGGATGGAATAACCGAGCTTTTTTTATTTCACTTTCGCAGTTAACTCACTGTTAGAATCTCTTTATTTTAAAACAGTACAGGTTTTAGTGGAACTCGGATTATTAAAGGTTCAATTTGAGACACTTTTGTTTCAAACGCAAAAGAGTGTCAAAATAATATGTAGTAGCATAAAAATGTCAAATACAGGTAAAAAAGTTTGAACTTTCGTTTTCAACCGAAATAGGGTTTAGCTACTTACCCATAAGCCTATTGGATGGAATCTATATGTATATTGGAAGAAGGTATGTTCAATGGAATTGAACATGGATAGTTTAGTAACATCTATTAAAGCATTAAAAATATAGTTAGTCGGTTAAATACCCCAAGCCTATTCTAATCTCTTACTTCACCTTGAAACAAATATAGACCATTAATAGAAAAATATATAACATTAACTGAATATTTGACAATCATTAATTTTTCAAGTAAACTAAAGTATACACATTCGAACCAGCAAAATTGGTTGGGGTATTTTTGAAGTTTTAAAAAAATAAAATTGATGAAACTTGCCGATAATCACACATCTATCCGATCGGAAATTTTTATAGTTCGAGAATATTTGTTTGAACTAAAATCAACGCGCCAATCAGTACGTGACAGAAATTCTTCGAATGGCTTATTCTTTAAAGTCGATTTAAATAAAAGGCTCATATCTCTTATTTCATTTTTTAGACAATAGTTCTCAATTTCCGAAAGAATAAAATCTTCTACATTTCTGCCCAATACTCTACAGCTCAAAAGAAAAGTTTCAACGATAAGTTCTTGCTGTTTCTGTCCGGCGAGAACTAATCCTACAATACCATAATCACCAAATCGATCGCTTACTTCCACAATCCTGCTGAATGAATTTTCTGATCGAATTAGTTGTGCTATTTCCTGAGGGGTTTTTCTAATACCATTCAAATTAAACTGATTGGTCCTAAGTGTAAGTTGTACTGCTCTTTCAATGTCTGACTCATCCAGTGTTCTCACGTTCACTTTAATTAATAGTGATTCAAGAAATGCTGTCAGCGAAGAATGTTTAACCTGCTCGCCACTTCTTTGCTTTTCCACGAAGTACCTTTTATTTCTTTGCAGGTCTTCTTCTGTTACACGAAATGTATCAAATGCCCATGTATGATCAAGAAATGCAGAAAACGATGATGGTTCCTGGGGTAACAAAAGAGACAAAGTATCCGGACAGGTCAAGGATAACTGTTCTACCTCAAACTCGCTATCATCAACAAAAATGATACTATCCATTCCAAGATTAAGCTCTTTAGAGATCGCAAGTAAGTTGTCCGACTTGAGCTCCCAGTTGATTCTATGAGCAGCAATGTGTTCACGTTTGAGTTTCATATGTGGATGTTTTTGAAAAACTTCCCACACATCTTCTTCGTTATTTTTACTGCACAATACTAATAAAAAACCTTCCGCATATTTTTCTAAAACAAATTCCTGCAGTTTTGAAAAATTTTCATCTATTATCACATTTGTTGCACCTACTTCACCGCATATTCCTTTCCAAAGAGTATTGTCGCAATCCAAAGCGATGACCTTATAACCGGGACCTTTAAACGCACTTATTTTTCTTGCGAGATAAGTACCAATTGCTGCGTAGTACTCTTCTGTGAAAGGAATATGCGCTATCTCATCAGTTCCCGGATCAACCAATTCATCCACTTCATATAGCACTGCAATTTTCTCCATATTGAGCAAGCTCATTCTGCTAAATTTTGTAATGATTTTAGCGAGTTCCTTACTCAATTTATCTAAATGATTAAGTACTTCTTTTTCGAATGCCTCACTTGGGTTAACCGGAACAATACCCACAAGAAAAGGCGCAAATGTGTTATTGTTTGTGAACTGAATCGCATTGGTTAAGTCAGTAAACGTTAAGTCTAGAAAATTGACCTGATCTTTAGCTGAAAGAGCTTTTTTATCTTTCAGCCAATCTTCCAGACGTATTAAAAGCACATTCAATCCCTTACCTGAATTTAATAAACTATCCGTATCGAGCAACTGTTGAAAAACCTGGTTATATGGTGCAAAATGCACTTTGATATTTAATTCTAATTCTGTATTCCAATAATCGAGATATTGTTGTAAAGGCTCTGCCACAAAGGAGGCACATATATTTATTTGCAGATGGCTATCTTCTTCAGCTATTACTTCAATGCTGTTATTTCTCAATCCTTCCTTTTCAACCGTAAGGCTATCATAATCTTTTAATTTTTTGTCCGGCTCCTGGATAACTTTCTCTAGTAGACTTACAAAATTCTTAAGAAAAATTTCCATTCTTTCACTCGTAAATAATTTTGAATTATAGCTTAGATACAACTGTAAAAAATTTTCGGATAGTTCAACATCTAATTTGAAGTCAAGAACTGATTGAAATAAATCTTTTTCAATTGAGTCGTAGGATTCAATTGTGATGCCGGCATCTTTATTTTTTTTGGAGGCCTCAAAAGTTAAGCTGTTTTCAGAATGAAAATTGAGCATAGTATCAAAGAAAGGATTACGTGAAAAATCCCGCTGTTTGATGAGTTCTTCAACCATAAGATCGAATGGATAATCCTGGTTGTTATATGCATGGACAAGTGATTGGTTACTATTTTGTAAATACTCCGATAAATTCAAAGAAGATGAAGGAGAGACTTTTATAGGAAGGAAATTAATAAATACCCCAATTAAATTTTCAAGTTCAATATGACTCCGCCCTGAACTAAGGGAACCAATTACAATTTGGTCCTGTTGGCTATATTGGCTAATCAACAAACCGTACAATGAAAACAATAAATTATTTAAAGACATATTGTTTATAATTGCCAATTTTTTCAAGTCAGCAGTTAATTGCTCAGATATGCTGACGTGACACATTGCCCCCAAAAATGTAAGAACCTTTGGCCTTTCCAGGTCTGTGGGAAAATCGAGCAATGGAATTGAATCTTGATAAAGGCTTCTCCAATAGTTTCCCTGAGATTCGATCAATAAATTATGCCATGCTGCATAGTCCTTATATTGAATGCGCAAAGCGGGCAGCTCAGGTTTTAAATTTGAAGAAAATGCTTTATATAAAGTCAGAGTTTCACTCATCAATATTCCCTTCGACCAGCCATCACTCACGATGTGATGAATACTAAATAATAAAACGCTTTGTTCCTCTGATACCTGAAACAGCGTAGCTCTTAACAGTGGGCCCTTTTCCAGAACAAAGGGAATTGCAGATTCATTTTCTATGTTTTCGTTAATGGTTTTATTTGCATCAGAAGTATCCCGAAGATCAACTTTGCTAATCCCAAAAACTATTGAATCTACAGCGATTATCTTTTGGCGGGGTTCACCATCGGCTTCAATAAATATGGTTCTTAAATTTTCGTGCCTTACAATAACTTCCCTTATCGCCTCTGTTAAGGCATTATCATTTAATTTACCTTTTATGATGTAAGCACCTGAGAAGTTATACGCTTTTGAGCTGTCTTTATAATGACTAAGTATCCAAAATCTTTTTTGAGCATGCGATAATTCATAGTCTTCCTGCTTAGGCAATTTTTTTATCTCAACATAAGTGTCTTTATTTTCAAAAGACAAAGCACCCGCTAGCTCTCTTATAGTGGGATAAGAAAAAACTTTTCCTATATCAATTTTAATATTTAAAAGTTTATGCAACCTCGAACTTAGCTGCATGGCGTTAAGGCTGTGTCCACCGAGTTCAAAAAAATTATCTGTTACACCTACCTGATCTAAACTCAGAATTTCTTTCCAGGCCTCAACCATTTTACTTTCCACGTCAGTGGCAGGCGCTACATATACATTATCGGTTAATTCATCTTCAGGCCAAGGCAATGATTTTTTGTCTACTTTACCATTAGAGGTAACCGGCAATTGTTTTAATTCAATTAATATTGCCGGCACCATATATTCAGGCAACTTACTTCTTAGATAGGTAATGATAGCTTGTTTATCAAAAGTACCTGCTGGCACTATGTAGCCAACAAGTCTTTTGTCATTACCACTTTCCTTTGCCAGAACCGCTACCTGGTGTACTAATTTGCACTGCTGTAAAACACTTTCAATTTCTCCGAGCTCGATTCTGTATCCCCTAATTTTTACCTGCCCATCCATACGACCCTGGTATTCTATATTGCCGTCCGGAAGCCATCTTGCCAGATCTCCTGTGCGATACAGCCTTGAATTTTGTTTATTGCTAAATGGGTCCTTTATAAATTTCTCTTGTGTTAACTCAGGCTTACCCAAATAGCCTCTTGCAACCTGAACACCACCAATATAAACTTCTCCCAAAACACCTATGGGAGAATTATTTTCCTTTTCATCTAATATATAAACACTAACATTTGATAATGGCTTTCCTATGGGAAGCAAGATATTGTTTTCGTTGCCGTCCGAATTACTACAATATTCAATAGCGGTAACTGTCGTTTCTGTCGGTCCGTATTCGTTATAAAAATTAACCTCTCCTTTCCATCGTTTCGCTAATTCGTTTTTGCAAACATCGCCACCGGCAATTACTCTTTTCAAAAAGCTGGATGAAATCACCGGAAGATTTTCCAGAAAAGACGGGGTGGCATGTATATGAGAAATTTCGTTTTCAATCAAAAAGTTTTTAAAAACCTCAACGTTCAATTGCATTCCTTCAGGAAATAGATAAAGACTTATCCCATTAAATAAGGCAAGAAATATTTGCTCTATCGAAGCATCAAAACAATAATTAGAGAACTGCAAAATGCTTTCATCGCTTCCGACATTAAACTCCCTGGTTTGTGAATTTATGAGATTTACTACACTATTATGTTCTATCATCACTCCTTTTGGTTTTCCGGTAGAACCTGATGTATAGATTATGTATGCTAAACTATTCGGAGATAGATTTTCAAGATTATTTGTCGATTCGTTATTAAATAAAACGTAGTCATCTAATTCAATAGTTTCAATATTTCTGAAACCGTCTACCTTGTTTTTTGTTTCTTTACTTACCAGTAGAAAATGAGCATTGGCATCGTTCAATATATACTGTATTCTGTCTGTAGGATACTCAGGATCGATGGGAATATACGCCCCGCCAGCTTTTAAAACTCCTAACATCCCAATTATCATTTCGAAACCACGCTCTATACACAAAGGAATCAGTTCTTCCGGCTTTACTCCCCTGCTCGTTAGATAATAGGCAAGCTGATTAGATCTTACATTTAATTCTCTATATGTTAGATTTTCGTTTTTGAAAAACAATGCCGCTTTATCGGGAACTTTCAGCACCTGTGCTTCGAACAAATCGATGATACTTTTATCTTGAAAAACACCTTCTTCTTTGTTGTTGAACTTTTCGATCAGGCTTTTTTCGGTAAATGGAATGATATCAATGCTCCCTATTTCTTTAAACATGGAGTTAGGAAATTGCTCCAATATATAAATGATGCGCTTTGCCAGAAGTTCGATTTCTTCTCTGGTAAAATATTCAGTCGAAAAATCGAGTTGCAATAATAAGGGCTGTTGTTTTCCAAAGTCCTGCCAGCATAATTGCAAGGGATTCTTTTGAAATTCATTAGCTAATTCAAAAATTGTTGCATTCAAATCTTCTCCAAAAGAAATCTCAAAATTTAAGAGTTTGTAATTAATGGTCAGGTCAAACAGGTATCCTGCTGAGGTATGCACTTTTAAAACTCTTGCAAGGTCACCTATAAGATAACTCTGATGCTTATAATCCTCCTTTTGCGTTTCAGAAATTTGTTTAAGAAGATCAACGAGTTTAATATCTTCCTGAAACAAACCTTTGTAAGGCATAATTCCAGAGAACATGCCTACAATGTTTCGGGCTTCTTTTGAAAGTCTTTTATGGACTGGAATTCCGAAAACGAATTCAGATTCACCGGAAGTTTTCCCGAAATAAATAAGTAGTGCTGCAATAGATAAATGATGCAGCCTTATTCTTGTAGAGGTTTCAATTTCATCGAGAAGCTTTCGTTGATTTTCACTTAATTCATAGATGTATGTTGCACTTTTTTTAGAGCTATCCTTAAAATATTTTCTTAGCAGAATTTTTTCGGGCTTTGCCTGAATTTTATCTTTCCAATACTGTCCATCAATTTCATAAGAAGGTGAGGCTTTGTAATCAGAAGCCTTTATGGCTTCCTCGATATAGCCAGGGAACTTAAACGGGAAGCCCATTCCGTTAACTAATGATTTATATTTTTGAGCGAGGTACTGTACCCAAACCACGAAACCATATCCATCAGTAATTAAATGATGGTATTTACCGAAAAACCAATACTCATTATTTGAAATTTTAATAAGATACTGTTCGTAAAGAGGTGAATCTTTATCAAATTCGAAGGGCGTGTTAAACCTGTTTTGCATCCATTCCAAAGCCTCTTTTTCACCATCTTCTTTTTCACTAAAATCAAGGTCTGACATCTTTAAGCCCTGGCGACCCTGATCGAGAAAAATTACAGGCTCAGGTAAATTCAGATCGAACTTCATCCTGAAGCTATCGAATACTTTTGCTCCAGAACTCACTGTCTCATAAAATAACTCTTTGTTTAGCTCGCCTTTCAATTTGATATAACCGCCGATGTTATAATGAGGGCTTTTAGTATCTAAAAGCTGGTCAGCATACACATCAAACTGGGCAGGGTGTAAGGGAAATATTACATCGTCTTGCATAAACTTTCAGGAAGTAATTTTGGCCATACCCAAGCAGTTCCAGTGAACCATTCGGGAATACTAAATAATAATTTATGGATGATAGACTACAATGAGGCAAGAAATTTCTAATACTAAAGAAATTCTTACGGTCTTTAATTTTTGTTGCCTTTGATTACGAACCCACTAATTCAACGTTCTCAACTCTTCTGGTTTGCTTCTCATACAGTAATTCTTTTTCACCATAAAGTCTTTCGGCAACTATTCCTCTCTCCCTGCAAATATTTACAAGTTTATTAGATTGTACAATTGGGTTTGATTCATCAGTATATTTTATACTGCTTATGAATTCGCACCATGGCTCCTGTCCCATTGCATAAACGTAAATTTCTTTAGGATTGAAAATATCTACAAGGTGCATTCCCTTTTTACAATCAGAGCCTGCCAATCTGCGGCTTCCATCCATATCCCGGGCCAGCTTTTTAGTTAGCAAGGGGCCATATAACCATGTAAGAGGAGCGCCATCGCACTCCATTCCAATAAACATCACATCCACATCACCAATTTGATCGTGAATATGTTTGTATAAAGCAGCTTCTACTATTCTTGAGTCAGCAAGAAACAATAATTTGAATTGTCCTATTTTAACTAAATAGCAAGATTTGGTAAGAATATTTAAATCTGAATGTTCACCAATAAAAGGAAGGCCGGTGATTACTGCGTCTTCAAAATGTATAGTCTCCATTTCATCAACTGCGAAGACGTTCTTAAAGCCAACGGCTTGAAACATTAATTTTAAATCAGGATCTTCAAGGCGGCCACTATTGGTACGCGGCACTATCAGATTTTTGATCTTATGCCTCAACGGCAACAACGTTTCAAAAAGAATATGATCCTGGTGATTGTGTGTTATCAAAACGTAGTCTATCACATCCGGCAGATGAGAATCTGAGAAATGGTCGACTTCACATTCATAACCGTAATAACTTATCAAGGGATCTACCAGTATGCTAATATCTTTTGTTTCAACTAATATACATGCGTGCCCAAAATATCTCATTCTTATTTTGTCTCCTTTATATTTCTCGTAAACAGGACCAGGGTTTTCGTTAAAAAAGGTTTCAAACAACGCTTCTTCAGATTCAGAAATGCCCAGTACCGATTTGATGTAGCTAAGTGGCTGAGGCTCTCGTTTCATTTTAGCCAAAGCATCAATTCCCGGATGCTTGAAAGGAATTTCAAGATGCAAAACATTAGGATCATTCTCCAATCGCGGGGTGCTTAACACAAATGGTCGTTCGTCATTTTCCGTAATCCAAAAAGCCATACTTTGAGATCCTTCATTATAAAAATCACTCTTATACAATAAAGACTCGAAAAATCTAAACCCGGGATTATTTTGGCGATCATAAAATAATTCGACATACCCTTTTAATATTTCGGGGACTTTGTTATATAAATCTTCCAGTCCAAACCCTTTCGCTTCCGAAACTAATAACTTATCCAATTCTTTTATGGCTTTAGCAAACTGAATCTGCTTCTCATGCTTTTTTAATGATTTATTTTGTAAAGCCTCCACTTCTTGAATGCGTCCACCGCCAAAGTCCATGAACGGGCCTCCTTTCATTTTAGGATTTAAACAAGCTTCCGCATGAATTGATGGGGCCATCAAATATGATTCGATAATGCTTAAATGCCTTCCGGTAATATTCATTGCTGCAGTTGCAGGAGAAACTAAGTGGCTCCAGGCGTACCAATTATCAACCAATGGTTCCATAACAACATTTGGTTTCAGATACATTTTTTTCTCACTCATACTTGATAAACTTTTTTAGTTAATAATAATTTATTTGACATTATTTGTACAATTTCTTTTGCATGTTTATATATGAAGAAATGATTAC
>JBDUEG010000028.1:0-18141 GCA_040002575.1 Ginsengibacter sp. | reverse complement strand
CCTAACAAAAAGTTTTGCTCAATTATCTCCCTGGCATTTTCAAGTGTTCCGCCAAAGCAATGAAAAATACCTCGTAAGCCCTTACCACTGTAGCTTTTTATAACATCAATTGTTTCCTGCATAGCATTGCGGGTATGTAATACCAGTGGCAAATTATATTGAAGAGCCAGGTTTACCTGGGCATGCAAACTTTCATATTGTTCTTTAATAAAAGTTTTGTCCCAATAAAAATCCAATCCGCTTTCACCTATCGCCGCAAATTTTCTCTGCTGCAGCATACTCCCGATCTTCTCAAGTTCTTCTTTATAATTTTCTTTTACAGAACACGGATGAAGGCCCACCATCGCCATGCATTTTTCGGGGAACCTTTTTTCCAACTCAAACATATTAGCTGTCTCTGAACTGTCGATTGCAGGCAGATAGAATTTATCTACGTCTTCCGCTTCGGCCCTCCGCATCACTTCTTCAATGTCAGCAGAAAATTCTTTAAGATAGAGATGCGTATGGGTATCTATTAATTTCATGTCTTTTGAATCTATATAAAAATATTCTACAAAGCCATAAATATTCTAGCTATGTCTTTAGATTAGAGATGCAATTTGTCAAAAGAAAATGGCAACGCAGAAAGATTCTTAAAAAAATTAAAATGGTCTTATTTTTATGCCCTTACTTTTTTTAATATCTGGCGATTGTGAAACAATTCTGTAACATTTCTACTGTGCATCAATCTCATAAATTAGTTAATTATAAATTCGATCTATTATGACGGTAATCAAAGGAAGCAAAGAGTTTTTTAAGAATATTCCACAAATAAAATATGAAGGTCTCGAAAGTGACAATCCATTTGCCTTCCGGTGGTACGACGAAAACAAAGTCGTAGCTGGCAAAACCATGAAGGAGTTTTTGAAATTTGCCTGTTCTTACTGGCATTCTTTCAATGGCAACGGTGCAGATCCATTCGGCGAGGCTACACATATTTTTCCCTGGGATGAAAAACCAGATGCGGTTGACAAAGCGAAAGATAAGATGGATGCCGCTTTTGAGTTTATTACGAAAATGAATATTCCGTGGTATTGTTTCCATGATGTGGATGTAGTTAACTACACTAATAATGTTGCAGATAATGAAAAACGATTACAAGCCTTAACTGCTTATGCAAAACAAAAACAACGGGAAAGTGGTGTAAAGCTTTTGTGGGGTACCGCAAATCTCTTTTCACATAAAAGGTATATGAATGGGGCATCCACCAATCCAGACTTCCACGTGTTGGCACATGCGGCAGCGCAGGTAAAGTTCGCATTGGACGCAACTATAGAATTGGGTGGACAAAATTATGTATTCTGGGGAGGCCGTGAGGGATATATGTCTCTACTAAACACCAATATGAAAAGGGAACAGGAGCATCTCGCAAAATTCTTACACACAGCTAAAGATTATGCAAGAAAAAGTGGTTTCACCGGGACATTTTTCATTGAACCCAAGCCATGTGAGCCAACCAAGCATCAATATGATTACGATGCCGCAACAGTCATAAGCTTTTTAAGGCAGTATGATTTGATGAATGATTTCAAATTGAACTTAGAAGTTAACCATGCAACGCTTGCCGGCCACACATTCACGCATGAACTGCAGGTGGCAGCAGATGCGGGCCTGCTTGGAAGTATGGATGCTAACAGGGGAGACTATCAAAATGGATGGGATACAGATCAGTTTCCCAATGACATCAATGAATTAACGGAAGCCATGTTAATCATACTTGAAGCAGATGGCTTCCAGGGTGGTGGAATAAATTTCGATGCCAAGATCAGGAGAAATTCTACTGATCCGGCGGATCTTTTTTATGCACACATCGGCGGCATGGATAATTTTGCAAGAGCATTAATCACCGCAGATAATATTTTAAACAAATCGGATTATAAAAAATTGAGGACGGAGCGTTATGCATCTTTTGATAATGGCAAAGGAAAAGAATTTGAAGCCGGAAAATTGTCATTGGAAGATCTCCAAAAGTTTGCGATAGAAAATGGTGAACCGGAAGTGCGAAGCGGCAGGCAGGAGTATTTTGAAAACATCATTAATCGTTACATCTGATTAATAATTAAATGATAAAAAACAAACATGCTGCTGTTAGGAATTGACTTAGGTACTTCTTTCATAAAAGTATCTGCCGTGGATGTTGCAACGCAACAATGCATTGCCACCGCACAGTACCCGGAGACAGAAACCCCAATTACTTCATTACAGCCTGGTTGGGCAGAACAATCTCCGTCCATGTGGTGGGATCATACGGTACAGGCCATCCAAAATCTAAATGCCACAGGAAAATTTAATGCTGCAGATATTGAGGCAATTGGAATATCGTACCAGATGCATGGACTTGTAATTGTTGATAAGAATCAAAAGGTTCTGAGAGATAGTATTATTTGGTGCGATAGCAGGGCTGTAGAAATCGGTGACAATGCCTTTAGCAAAATTGGTGCGGATACCTGCTCGTCCTGTCTTTTAAATTCTCCGGGAAATTTTACTGCTTCAAAATTAAGTTGGGTGAAAGAGAATGAGCCTGAGATTTTTAAGCAGGTTGATAAAATAATGTTGCCCGGAGATTTCATTGCAATGAAATTAACCGGAGAAATTACTATTACATCTTCAGCACTTTCTGAAGGCATTTTATTCGATTTCAAAAATGATGGGATCTCTAAAGATGTTATGAAGCACTTTGGATTTGATGATTCAATTATTCCAAATTTACGACCACTGTTTTCTTCACATGGAGCCATTCTTCCTTCGATTGCAAAGCAGCTGTTATTAAAGGAAAACATTCCTGTAACGTATAAAGCTGGTGACCAGCTCAATAATGCATTATCCTTAAATGTGCTGGAGCCAGGCGAAGTTGCTGCTACCGCAGGTACCTCAGGTGTTATTTACGCCGTTACCGATAAATTATTTAATGATAAATACTCAAGAGTAAATGCTTTTGCACATGTAAATAATACTTTCGAAGAAAAGCGCCTCGGTGTGCTTCTTTGTATCAATGGAACGGGTATCATGAATAGCTGGATTAAAAAGATGTGTGGTGATGGTCTCAATTATCAGGAAATGGATTTGCTGGCATCAAAGATAGAACCCGGTTGTGATGGTCTCTTCATATTGCCATTTGGCAATGGAGCCGAAAGAATGCTTGGAAATAGAATCACCGGCGCCCACATTAATAATATCGATCTTAACAAACATTCAAAGGCTCATATTTTTCGGGCTGTCCAGGAAGGAATAGCATTTGCGTTTCGTTATGGCCTTGACATTATGAGAGAAAATGGATTAAATCCGTCTATCATTCGTGCCGGAAAATCAAATTTGTTTCTAAGCGATATTTTTTTACAATCATTTGTAAACACAACAGGTGTTGCTGTTGAACTATATAGGAATGACGGAAGCGTGGGAGCGGCTCTCGGTGCAGGAATTGGGGCAGGTATATTTAAAACATCTAAGGAAGCTTTTAAGAAATTCACACCTATAAAAAAGATAGAGCCTGACAATAGCGTATTATATGATTCACTTTATCTTGAGTGGAAGAAACTATTGAATAGCCATTTGAAATCGTAAAACGTTGGAACGAGAATACTCTGCGAAGCCGTGTCAGGATTATATAAAAAAAGAATTTTCCTGGCTATTACGATGGTACTGTGACGGAGCCAGATGGACAATATAAAAGATTTTGTCAAATAAACACTCCAGAGATAAAATTGTTGTTGATTTGTTAAAAACAATTTGTTAACTTCACGATAGTTTTCATAGGGTACGGATTAAAAACGGGCCTGGGTATCTACCCCGGCCCAATTTTTTTATTATAACATGATGGATTTGAACTGATAATTCCTCAGTGAAAAGTATTCCAACACGCGGGGAAGGGCATATCGGAGATTGGTAAAAGCTTTCGCGCTATCATGAAAAACTACAATAGAACCAGGACCGGAATTCTTGACAACATTTAGATAACAGTTTTCTCCGGAAACTTTCTTGTCAAAATCTCCACTTAATACACTCCACATTACCGTCTTAAGATTGAACCTTTCCCTTTGCAAGGCCTTTAATTGGAATTTTGTTATTCTACCATAGGGTGGGCGAAAGAGATTCGAATCAATAACGTCCGCTGCCATCGCTATATCTTCAAGGTAATCTGCATCCCGAACCTTCCAGCCGTTCAGATGATTGAATGTATGATTTGCTGCCTGGTGGCCTGATTGAATTATTTTTTTATATGTTTCAAAGTGCTGCTTTACATTATCTCCAATGCAGAAAAACGTAGCGTGAGCATTATACTTTTCAAGTGTCTCCAGTACAAACTGGGTTATCTCCGGATGGGGACCATCATCAAAGGTGAGGTATAAGAAATTTTCAGATGTTTCAACGTCCCAAATGCACTCGGGGTACAATTTTTTAAGCAGTGAAGGCGTTTTGACGAGATAAAACATCGATTTTTTTTTGATGAATTAAACTTCTCCAACTATAATTCATCTTATCAGCCACTAAAACAATAAAAAAATACTTTATGAAATTAAAAAACTTTCTGCTTACTACTGCCACTTTTGTCATGGTGGTTAGCTTTTCTGCATGTAAGAAAGACAAAGACAATAACGCGTCCTCAGAATTGGAAACGACTTTTGAAATAAGCGGTGATCAAGCTATTTCAGATAATTTGAATTCTGATGCCCAGGATGTTCTAAATGAAGCAGCAATAGATAATAACTTTTCAGGTAACACTCCTGCTACTGCTACTTCTACACTAAATCTACTTAGCTGCGCTACCGTAACAGTTACGCCATTACAAGGTTTCCCAAAAAGTATCACAATTGATTTTGGTGGAGGCTGTACTCCAAATAACGGAATAATCAGGACTGGAAAAATTTATGTTACCTTATCTGATTCGCTCCGCAAATCAGGAAGTGTAGCTGTAATGACATTTGAAAATTATTATGTCGGCGGTTTTAAAAAAGAAGGCATAATTACATGGACAAATACCAGCCAGGGCGGTATGAAAAGCTGGCAAAGAACATGTGAAAATGGAAAGATAACTGCTCCAGGGGGACGCTACTGGCTTCACGTAGGTACACAGACTGTCATTCAAACACAAGGATCTTCAACTCCATTTGATTTATTGGACGATGTATTTTCAATTACTGGTTCCCATACGGTTACCAATATGGCCGGAAATTCCAGAACGTCCACAATTACAGATGCACTAGAAAGAAAAGTTTCCTGCGAAAACATTGATATGGGCAAAATAAAAATTGAAGGACCAAATCATTTTGCAGTTCTTGATTTCGGAGATGGTAGCTGCGATAGACTTGCAACAATTTCTATTGATGGGAGTGATCCAAGAACAATTTTACTTAGATAATTTTTAGAACAAATATTTCCCTATGTTAACGAGCCTGTGATTTAATCACAGGTTTTTTTATTTAAACCATTACTGACAACTCTACAGCAGCGTAATTATCTTTGTGCTATGAGTAAAGTAAGAGTGAGGTTTGCGCCGAGCCCAACAGGAGGATTACATTTAGGCGGTGTACGTACTGCATTATTCAATTATTTATTTGCCAGGAAGCACGATGGGAATTTTGTTTTGAGAATCGAAGATACAGACCAGTCACGGTACGTTGAAGGCGCTGAAAAATATATTATTGAATCCCTTGCCTGGTGCCAAATACTGCCTGACGAAGGGCCACATAAAGAAGGCGACTATGCACCATACAGGCAAAGCGAGCGGAAAAGTTTTTATAAAGAATATGCGGAAGAATTAGTGCAAAAGGGTCATGCATATTATGCTTTCGATACCCCGGAAGAAATAGAGACTTTGAGGCACAGATTAAAGTCCGAAGGTAAAAGCAATCTGCAATACGGGCACCAGGTAAGACATCAAATGAAAAATTCTCTTTCATTATCTAAAGAAGAAACAGATACCTTAATTAACTCCGGCACTCCTTATGTAATTCGTATAAAAATCGACAGCGATGAATCAGTGTACTTAAACGATCTGATTCATGGCAATATGCATATGGATACTAACGGCGTAGATGATAAAGTTTTATTAAAAGCCGACGGAATGCCTACATATCATCTCGCCGTAGTAGTGGATGATTATTTAATGAAAATAACTCACGCATTCAGGGGAGAAGAATGGTTGCCAAGTGCCCCTGTTCATATTCTATTATGGAAATACCTGGGATGGGAAAGTAATATGCCCAAATGGGCGCACTTGCCACTTATATTGAAGCCCGATGGCAATGGAAAATTAAGTAAAAGAGATGGTGAGCGTCTTGGGTTCCCCGTCTTTCCTCTAGGGTGGACTGATCCTGTGTCGAAAGAATATATAAAAGGTTTTAAAGAATTGGGATTTTTACCTGAAGCATTCGTCAACATGCTTGCCATGCTTGGATGGAATGCAGGTACTGAACAGGAAATTTTTTCAATGGAAGAACTGATTGGGAATTTTTCTATTGAAAGAGTTCATTCCAGTGGCGCCAAATTTGATTTTGAAAAAGCAAAATGGTTTAATCACGAATGGATAAAAAAAAGTGATCCTGAGCGTCTTGCACCGGAAGTAAAAAAAATACTTCAGGACAAAAAAGTTATGATTGAGGATGACGATAAATTTAAAAATATTATCGCTCTTGTAAAGGATCGCTGTACGCTTCTTACCGATTTTTGGGAGCAAGCCAGTTACTTTTTTTTGGCTCCTGAAAAAATTGATTTGGAATCTATCTTGCCTAAATGGAATAATGATAAAAATCTTTTTTTTATTGAGCTGATCAGAAGCTACAGTTTAGCTAACTCGTGGGCTCACGCTGAACTTGAACATTCTTTTAAAGAAATAGCAGCAGTAAACCGGCTTAAGCCCGGAGAATTAATGCTTCCGTTTAGAATCATGCTTGTAGGAGGTAAATTCGGGCCAGGCGTATTCGAAGTAGCTTCATTACTTGGGAAAGAAGAGACTTTAAAAAGAATTCGTCACACATTGTCCTTATTGCCTGAGAAATGATTTGAAAGGTTATAATCTTTTTTAAATCCTCAATCCTGTCCTCTGTCAACTTCCCTTTACATAAAAATGCGTATTACCTTTAATAAATAATGAGTACACAAAAAACATTTCCGACCGGCCAGACACAAAGACCGGTAAGAGTGCTAGTAGCCAAGGTAGGCCTCGATGGTCATGACAGGGGTGCAAAGATAATTGCCACCTCACTTCGGGATGCAGGTATGGAAGTGATATATACTGGTTTGCGTCAAACTCCTGAAATGGTTGTCAATACTGCACTACAGGAAGATGTAGATGCAATTGGCGTGAGCATTTTATCAGGTGCACACAATACGGTTTTTCCTAAAATTCTGGAATTGCTTAAAAGAAATAACATGAATGATGTGTTATTAACCGGTGGTGGTATTATTCCGGATGATGATATAAAAAGCTTGAATGAGATGGGTGTTGGTAAATTATTTTCACCAGGTACAAACACCGCTGATATAGCAAACTATATAAAGGATTGGGTAAAGGAAAACAGGAGCTTTTGAGAGCTTAGAAATTAAATTAAAAAAATAAACGACGCATGTTTACAACGCTGCTTACCGATTTAGAAAACGGAATATTTACCATCACTATTAACAGGCCGGATAAATTAAATGCCTTAAATAAAATAGTTTTAGAAGAGCTTGACGCTGCCGTACAAGAGGTCTATGGTGACACAGCTATCAAGGCTGCTATCATTACAGGTCAGGGTGCGAAAGCTTTTGTTGCCGGTGCTGACATTTCTGAATTCCTTGAAGTAAAAGATGAAGAAGGCTCAGTGCTTGCGCTGAAAGGGCAGAATGTTTTTTCTAAAATTGAAAATTGTCCTAAGCCAATTATTGCTGCAGTGAATGGGTTCGCTTTAGGAGGCGGCTGTGAACTGGCAATGGCTTGTCATTTTAGGCTTGCAAGTGAAAACGCGAAATTTGGTCAACCTGAAGTAAATCTTGGTTTAATACCTGGATATGGTGGCACACAGCGTTTAACCCTGCTGGTAGGTAAAGGCAAGGCGATGGAATTGATGATGACTGGTAACATGGTTGATGCAAATGAAGCGAAGGAACTGGGGCTCATCAACCATGTTACCAGCCCGGAACTACTCTTAGAAAAAACAAAGGAGATACTAAAAACAATCATGGCCAAATCTCCGGTGGCGATCTCGAAAGTGATTGCTGCGGTCAACGCATGTTCCAGGTTTGATGTAAACGGCTACGAAGAAGAGATTAAGCTTTTCGGCGAAGTATTTCAATCGGAAGATAAAAAAGAAGGTACGAGTGCTTTCATTGAGAAACGGAAACCAGTCTTTAAGGGACAATAATATTAGTTGAAGACACGAATTGTTTTTACAAATCTGCCCCGGTAATATTGATTGAAATCGGTAATTACGACACCATAAGATTTACCCGATGTAGAATGAATAAATTTAAGGCCATCGTTATCATTAGACACGACGATTCCCATATGGCCAATTATCCTTTCTGTACTATCGGTTCCCGTGAATAGAATGAGGTCTCCTTTTCTGCTTTTATCGAATGGTACTTCAATCCCTGTATTTATAAAGTCTTTTGATGAACGCGGAACTTTGATGTTGTAATGATTAAATACATAAGTGATAAATCCCGAGCAATCAAACCCCAACGACGGATCAGTAGACCCATACTTGTAAGGAGTTCCAATCAATGATTCAGCAAATGTTACTAAATTGTCAGGCTTCAATTTACTTGTCTCAAGCCTTATTGCCGGTACGCTGTCATTTATAACCGGTACGCTTTTCTTAATTATTATAGACGAGTCAGGCGTACTTGATTCAGGAATTTGAGTTGAATCGGCTTGCGACAGGAAATTATTTCCGGGCTTGTGAGTAAACACGTAAAAGACAAAAACTCCGAAAGCAAATACAAGTAGAAATGTAAATATTTTCAATTTAGATGATTGAAGTGGTTTTTAAATATTGTATCCTTTTTAAAATGACATATCACTTGCCAATGAATAGCTGCACAACTCATACTCCTAAATTATAAGGAGATTTCAATTTTAAGATAATAATTTTTTAAAAGACCCTTAGGTTTTAAATTAATTTTGTGTGTAGTAATAATTCAATTTAAGAAATTATAAATTATGGAGACCAGAATTGAAAAAGATACAATGGGTGAAGTGAATGTACCAGCTACAGCTTACTATGGAGCCCAAACGCAGCGCAGTATTGAGAATTTTAAGATCGCACAGGATATCAATAAAATGCCGAAAGAAATAATACAGGCATTTGCTTATTTAAAAAAGGCAGCGGCTATTACTAATTTTGACTCTGGCATTTTAGCAAAAGAAAAATGCGAATTGATTAGTAAGGTTTGTGATGAAATACTTGAAGGGAAATTAAATAATGAGTTTCCTCTTGTTGTATGGCAAACAGGTAGCGGTACGCAAAGTAACATGAATGTGAATGAAGTAATAGCATATCGGGCACATGTAATTAACGGTGGCAAATTGTCTGATAAAGAAAAGGTTTTACATCCTAATGATGATGTGAATAAATCGCAATCCAGCAATGATACTTTCCCGACCGCGATGCATATAGCCGCATATAAAATCTTAAAGGATCTCACTTTGCCAGCTATTGAAAATCTTAAAAATACTTTGGCGGCGAAGGCAAAGGAATTTATGCATATTGTAAAGATAGGCCGCACTCATTTTATGGATGCAACACCATTGACCCTCGGCCAGGAATTTAGCGGCTATGTATCACAGTTAGAACACGGCCTGAAAGCTATTAAAAATACAATGGCACATCTGAGTGAGCTTGCCCTTGGAGGAACTGCTGTAGGAACTGGAATAAATACTCCGGATGGTTATGCCAAAAATGTTGCTGAAGTGATTGCTGAACTCACAGGCTTTCCATTTATAACTGCCGAAAATAAATTTGAATCGCTTGCTGCACACGATGCCATCGTAGAGACACATGGAGCCCTAAAAACGGTTGCGGTAAGCCTTATGAAAATAGCGAATGATGTAAGGATGTTATCATCAGGGCCTCGTAGCGGTATAGGAGAAATCCATATTCCGGATAATGAACCGGGTTCTTCAATTATGCCCGGGAAAGTAAACCCCACCCAATGTGAAGCGCTTACTATGATTGCGGCCCAGGTTATGGGAAATGACGTGGCCTTAAGCATCGGTGGCGCCACAGGCCATTTTGAATTGAATGTTTTTAAACCAATGATGATTTATAATTTTTTACATAGCGCAAGATTGTTAGGAGACGGTTGTAACAGCTTTAATGAAAAATGCGCAAAAGGAATTCAACCCATCGAAAATAATATTAAAAAGCATGTAGATAATTCACTGATGCTCGTAACGGCACTTAACACAAAAATCGGCTATTACAAAGCAGCCGAAATTGCACAGAAAGCGCATAAGGAAAACACGACCTTAAAGGAAATGTCGGTAAAGCTTGGCTATCTTACTCCTGAAGAATTTGATGAATGGGTTATTCCAAAAAACATGGTAGGTAAAATTGAATAGACTAATATCTCATTATTTTTTTAAAAAGCGCTACCCCAACTTTCAATCAATTAGTACCTTTTAATTTATTACAATTTTTTCTGTAACTAAGTTTCTGTAATAAGCATTGTACAGCTTAATAATATATACACCTGCAGTAAGTTTTTTGATGTCTATTGAAAAATCATTATTGTTACTACTTCCCGCAAGAAGCAATTTGCCTGCGGCATCATACATTTTATAATGCAGCGGCTTGTTAGTGTTGTTAATAGTTTTTATGTTCAGGAAATTTCTTGCAGGATTTGGTGAAATCTTTATAGAATTATTTCTTCTAAAAGCATAAAGCGAATCATTGCTAATAGAAAGCAAGGGCCCTGTATAAGAAAACTCAAGTATTCTCCCGGCATTCGGCGGAGGAGTGCCGCCACCATTAAAGGACCCTGATGGCCCACTGGTTTGGCCAGAGATATCACAAGCCACATAAATCTTAAGTCCATCTGGCGATATACAAAGATCCCTGTATCGTCCCTGTCCACGCATTGCAGGAATTGTGGAAGTATCAATTACGACGGTACCTGCAGCGTTAAGGTGTAGCCGGAAAATTTTACCAGCCTTAAGGGATGTTACTAATAATGACCGGTTCCAGTTCGGGATAACGCTCTTTTCATAGACATCTATACTCGACGGAGCAACAGTAGGCCAGTTTAGATAATTACCATCTAATGCTGAAGGATTAGCATCGGTAAAAAGTGTATAAATAGGATCCTTTGAAAATAATGCGGCGCAATTTGCCTGTTCACTTATAACTGTTTGGTTTGCCAAAGTCAGCCCATTATAATTACCATCGCAATAGCCTGATAATTTCGGCCACCCATAATTTTTTCCTTCTTCAATTATATTTACTTCGTCGTCTGTTTTGTCTTGTTGCTCACTTTGATACAGAACTCCATTGCTTCCAAATGCAATTCCCTGTGCGTTTCTATGTCCCCAGCTCCATACTGCAGTTACCTTCGAAGCTGCATCTGTATACGGGTTGTCATTCGGAATCCATTTATCTAATGCTCCTGCATCACCATCAGGTTCGAGATTAAAACGCAAAATTTTACCCTCCAGGGTATCCTTTGTTTGTGCATTATTTGGACGACCGATATTATTGAATTGCCCCGCACCCATATCACCAATAGTATAAAAAAGATAAGGCAATCCATCA
Organism: Ginsengibacter sp.; assembly: GCA_040002575.1. Lineage (GTDB taxonomy): Bacteria > Bacteroidota > Bacteroidia > Chitinophagales > Chitinophagaceae > Ginsengibacter. Next base: position 6,373 of record JBDUEG010000028.1, on the reverse strand, counting down.
ACATTACCAATTGCCAATCTCCCTGAATTGTGATCATTACTTCCATTAAGTGTTGAAATTATTACCTTCTGATTGCTCAGCGAATGTGTAGTACGATCATAATCATATCTTACTATTTTAGTATTGAAATTACACGGGCCGCTGCCACCTGAACAGCCGGCCGAAGTTGCATAATGGTAGACGTAAGCTAAATAAATCCACGGCTTTGAAGGCGAAGGCCATTCACTGTACATACTGGGGTGAAGTGCCATTCCCATCAGGCCACCCTGGGGCCATTTCGGAGGATTGGTAAAATCTTTTGAAGCACTAAGGTCAATAAGAGTCGTCTTACCTCCATTTCCTGGATTTACCCTGTCAACTTTATAAGCAAAATTTTCTGTAACCCATAAGGAATCGTCGGGTCCATAAGTAAGTTCCCATGCCGAATTTAACTGGTATCCCGGATTTACAACACGGAGATTAAATGGCTCATTCTGGCTGTAAGAACTGGTCAAACTAACGAGAGAACTAAACAAAAAAATTGCCCATTTTAATGATTTATTCACGGGATTACGGATTTAAATTATTTAAAAGGTCTATCCTGGTTCAGCAACAGAGTAACGGTAAATGCAAAAGTTTATTTGAAATCGTAAATCCCCCATTCGCAACCTCGTAGATTCCTGGTTCCAGCAAGGATAAATTATTTCAAATTCTCACGTAAGAAAGATGCGTTGATGCTTCATAATCGATTAACAAGTAACAGGTTAGCAAGCTTGCAGCCTAATTGACTGGTATAAATCATTTGACGGGTATGTACAACTATAATAAGATCATTGAACCAGCGTTTTAATAGCTGAAATAACCCATTAGTATTCTGATAAAATTCTTATCTATGAGAAATTTTTACAATGATGTCAATAGGTTTTTATTTCGGGCTATTCCAAAAATTAGATTACCTAACGGTAGAATTTTTTTATTGATCACCGCTGTCAATCTTGCATTAATATTTTTTTCTTCATCCACCAAGGCTCAAAAATTACAATTTAGCTACAGCTACATAAATCTTTCGCGTAATAATGGCGGCGGTACCCTGGAGCAAGGAGACACAATTGAAGTTCATGCCCTCGTAAAAGTAAATTCGACGACAAACAATTTTTATTATATCGATACTTTCCGTACGGGAACACAGTACATCAATAAATCTCTGAAGCTTATAACAAATGAAGGCATTTTATTTCGTGGGCCTTATACTAATACGCCTTTAGATGACCTGGGCGAATATGATATAAGTGGTGGCATTCCAAGGTTAAGAGTGAATATTGGAACAGGAGCTACGAATCCCAATTCTGGTATTGTAAACTTTGGTGTAACTACGGGCGGTGGAACAGTAACTCCTGGCAGTGTTCCAAAGTTTTATGGTACAACGCTATTTATAGTCGCCTATCAATTATTAATTACAGCAAATTATGGTGATACCATACATCTCACTGGTAATTATTATTTAGATACAGCAGGAATAAAAAGAAGTTTTCGTTTTGACTATGCAGGTATAAAAATTATTAAAAACCAGGCGCTATGTACCAACTTCTCGGGCGCAGGCTTTACAGCAGATAGTTCGTTTAAAAGTGGCAATACTCAAAATCGTGCTCTTCCGGCAATAGTTCCGGGCTACGTAAAAGTTAATATGGGGCTTAATTCACCCCAGGATAATTTTTATGCGATTGCTAATAACACGAGTTCCAATGGAACCACGAATAATGCAGGCCCTTATGTTCCGACCGCAAATGCAAATAGAGTTTTTAATGGTTTTTGGGATATTATAGGAGATCATACCGGAGCACTGAATCCGGTGACAGGCAACCTTCCAACACCCTCAGGACAACCAGGCGGATATATGCTTGTTGTGAATGCAGCATATCCGACAGGGGAAGCATATCGGGACACGATAAAAAATGTATGTCCTAACACATACTATGAATTTTCCGCGTGGGTTAGAAACATATGTGGCAAATGCGGTATTGATTCCAACAGCGTTCAAAAATATAACCCAGGCGTTTTGCCTAACCTTTCATACACCATTAATGATGTAGACTATTTTACTACGGGTACTATTGTCTATAATCAGACATGGGTGAAACGCGGATTTATTTACAAGACGGGGCCTACTGAAACACAATTTACAATTACTATCAAAAATAATGCAGCAGGCGGTGGTGGCAATGATTGGGTTCTCGATGATATTAAGCTTGCTACCTGTTATCCTAACCTGATAATGAATCCAAGTGACACTGCTTCTGCTTGCCAAAATTTTCCGGTGAACTTAAGCGATACAGTTAAAAGCTATTTTAATAATTATACAAACTGGTGTTGGGAAAAAAGTAGTGACGGAATTAACTGGGCAAGCACAGGTGTATGTGGCACAAAAATACCTGTATTGATAAATGGATTATGGGTGTATGTGGTGGACACGACATTTACTACCGTAGCCGCGGATAGTGGAAAATACTATAGACTTAAAGTTGCAACAACTTTTTCTAATCTTAGTAATCCGAATTGCGCAGTTGATAACAGTCAAAAAATATTTTTAAAAGTATATAGTTCAAAGTGTACCGTACTCAGTAAACAGCTTCTTACGTTTACCGGTAATATTTTAAATGAAAAGGCAATTTTAAAATGGTCGGTCGAAAGTGAGGATTTATTTAAAGAGTATGAAATTCAAAAGAGTACTGATGGAGTTCATTTTTTAAGTTTGGGAAATACTACCCTTATCAAAACTGCAAATAATTCCATCCATATATTTTACGATCCTGATTTCAACTCAGCTTTGTCTTATTATCGCCTCCGGCTCTTAAGCGCTTCTAACAGTCCTGATCTTTATTCTAAGGTTATTGCACTTGGTTCTAAAAACTCTTTAGTAAAAATATCCGCTTTGAACCCTTTCAAAAAAAGTTTAAAAATTGATATTACAGTGCCTGAAGATGGAAAAATATCGATGGTTCTTTACGATATATACGGTAGAGAAGCATGCAGCAAAGCGATGCAATTATCAAAAGGAACTACAAAAGCTGACTTTGAAAATGTTGAAAATTTATCCAATGGAATTTATATCCTAAAGACGCTATTTAATAGCATCTCTATAAAGAATAAGCTGATAAAGACAGATTGATCGTGGTAAAGATTGGCGATGTCGTTAAGATGTTCGTCCAATGAAAAGAAGAAATAAAAACGTCATGAACTTATAGTATTTGATTCAATTCTTTTTTTACTAATCTCGCATTTATAAAAATAGTCAAGGCTAATAACCCGATCGCAGTAAGGTAAACGAGCCAATGTAATGATCCCGGGAGATTTGCACTGTCTGCTATTGCAAGATTTGTAAAGGTTAAATGCAGCAATTCGGTAATGATCAGCGCAATAATGATAATGGAAATATAAACGGGCAGCCATGTTTTTACTACACTACTTCCTAGCCACTTTGGAGAATAGCCGAGTGTAAGAAGCAGTTGCAGGTTGTCTTTACTTTTTGCGATCATTAACTGCAGATAAAATGAAAAAAGCATAAGAGCAAGGCCTATAACAAGTATTCCGAAGACCCCAAGAGCACTTACGATATTTTGCAATATTCTCTTTACCCTGCCAAATTTAGTCTTGTCTTTATTAAGGTGAAAATTTTCATTCTCCAGGTATGTTATCAATTGAGGATTGTTTGCATCCTTTGTTTTGACGAAAATTCTGGAAGGACGCACTTTGGATACGCCTCCAAAGTGAAGGTTGCTCCACTCAAGGAAAGCCTTCGGTACTAATACCGAATTTACACGGTCACTTAAAGCGACAATATTTCCTTTAAAACTTTGAACATCACCGGACCCATAGCATTCAAGTATAATATTTACTGATGAAATTGTTTTATCGGAAAGCTGTGGCAGTCCCTGCGCCGGGGCAAATACATTATACATCTCTAAAAAGTCGGAAGAAAAGATTATTGGCACAGTAACCTGTCCGGGTTGCCATGTAAAGGTAGGAGGAACTGTATCTATGAAATCATTGTCAAGGCTTTCAAGAAAAAGATCGGTGCTAAACGGAATAATGTCACCGGCTGTAGCCTTAACCCTGAACTGGTTTGCAATCAATGGTGAGATACCTTCTATCTCAGGCCTCTCCTGTAGCCTTATCATATCGGAATCATTAAAAGTATTGTCCTTGCCCATGTTTTCATTCGTTATCATTTTTGAAATCGATATAAAGTCATAGCCATTTTTCCTGGGATTGTTTTCTTTGAGTAATTGTTGAATGTTGATAAACATTTGCATAGAAACCAGCAATAGCAAAACGCCAATGCCAAGGCCTAAATATCCCAGCCACTTGGAAAAATTGTTTTTTCCAGTAGCAAGTAATGGTTGAATATTTTTATATGATAACGGCATTCAAATTTTATGTACTACTTAAGATGTATTGGATTTACATATATTTAGTCTTTTAATCAATTGCCATTACTGACAACTGGCTATTGTTTACTGATGTTAGTGTTCTGGCTTCTCATAGCATTACAACCTTTTCACTTTTAAAAAAATCCAGTTCTTTTAAATCTGCGAAAACCATTGCGCCATTTCGTTTTTCGCATTCCTCGTAGATAAGTTGCGTTGCCTTATTCCTGTTCGCCTCATCCAGGTGGCTATAAGGTTCATCAAGGAGTAAAAAATCAAAAGGTTGCAAGAGTGCCCGGATGATTACTATGCGCTGTTGCTCCCCATAGCTACAGGTTTTGGCAGGCTTGTCAAGCTTTGATAAAATCCCAAGACGTTCCGCCATTTTCTCTATGATGCTTGCTGGATGATATGGATCGAGCAACCTTTTTATTTCAAGGTTTTCTCTCACAGTCAATGCCGGAAATAATCGAAGGTCCTGGAATATTATGCTTATTTTATTTTTTCTGAACGAAGAAAAGCTTTCTGTAGAAAGCTTTTTTATTTGAATATCGCCATATGATATAGTGCCAGAGAAATCTTTTCTCAATCCATATATAAAGTGCATTAAAGATGTTTTGCCACTTCCAGAAGGGGCAACAATATGTAAATGCTCACCCTTATTTATTATGAGATTTTGCCCCCATACCTGCGACCCGGCAATCTTTTCTTTTTCAATAAAATCCGGCACAACATTAAGCAGGCTTATTTGCATAAACTTTCCTCTTATTTCGTCTGCTATAATTAATGGCCAACTGTATCTATAGGTGGAGGCGTCATTAATGAATCGGGAACATCCGACATAGATTTTTCGCGTTCTCTTTTTGCAAGCATGGTTTTTGCAATCTCATCAAGATAATGATTTAACTGTTTCAGACTGTTTGTAGATTGATCTACAAAATTAATCTCTGTATTTCCTGTCATCGCATCATCGTCCATTTCGCCTCCCGTGTAATATACATTGTTCCATATTTTCAGACTCTCAGCCATAATTGTTTTCGCATCTTCATCTCTGCTCAGCATATCACTACTCAATACCGAAAGTATTTTTTGGATGTCAATAAAAAGGCCAATAGTATGTCCGCTCAATTTATCAGTGAAGGCAAATTTGTTTTTGCCACCTGCGAGATATTGATTTATTGCTGGTTGTTTGTTTCCAATTGCAAAGGTTTTATCATTCATGTTAAATGATACTAAATTATCTGCCCCTCCCATTTCTCCTCCTATCTTTCTGCCGGCATCTATAAGCTTTTGAAAGCTTTGCTTATCTCCAATGCCGACGGAGAATAAATAATTTACATCCGGCTTTGAATACACGTTCGAATTGGTAGTATTACCCTGGTCGTCTTTGTAATTAAAAGAATCCGATTTCATTTTAAGATCAGTGAATGCAACCAAAAGGTCACCGTTGTTTGCCTTTACGAAATCGTCCATATTAAACCCCATCTGCCCGGCATACATATTTATAAATCCATCCAGCCCGGTAAGCTTTATTAATTCCTTTAGGCCTTCGGGTTTATAGTTCATAGCCAAAACGCCAATCACGTTTTGTGATGGAATATTGCCGATCATATCTGTATTAATATTTCCTCCTTTATATTTTTTAAGAAAATCAGTGAATTCTTTTCCAGCATAAGCCCTTTGGTTTACCTTGATTTTTCCATTGTCAAAATCTACCGTATAAGTGCTGATGTTGTCTTTAAAAAAGATATCGAGCTTTAGCATTCCAAGCATTCCCATTGCGGCATTATTTTTCATAATTTCTTCCGTATTCACCCATGCATGAATGTCTCCTTTTTCCGAAAGCAGTTTTGAAAACTTTTCGTTTTTTGCCATGCTGCTATCGGCTTTTATCGAAAAGAGGCTTTTGCAGTAGGCGCCAAGGGCAACGTTGTTTTCAACTGGCCGCGACATATTCGATTGATTGCCCA
>JBDUEG010000027.1:0-18249 GCA_040002575.1 Ginsengibacter sp. | reverse complement strand
GTTGCAAGTGACGAAGCCGTAAAAGATGCTGGCATAAATAAGGATAATGTGGACCTTGACAGGGTAGGAGTAATCTTCGCCAGCGGTATCGGAGGTATCAATACTTTCCAGGATGATGTAATGGAGTTTGCAAAAGGAGATGGTACTCCGCGGTTTAATCCTTTCTTCATACCGAAGATGATATTAGATATTGGTGCAGGCCAAATCTCTATGCGGTATGGCTTCAGAGGACCGAATTTCGCTGTTGTAAGCGCATGCGCCAGTAGCACCAATGCTATTATCGACGCTTATGACAATATACGTTTAGGTAAAGCAGATGTTATCCTCACCGGTGGAAGCGAAGCGGTTATATGCGAAGCAGGTGTGGGAGGCTTCAATGCAATGAAAGCTTTGAGCGAAAGAAACAATGATCCTAAAACTGCTTCCCGGCCTTTTGATAAAGACAGGGATGGTTTTGTAATGGGCGAGGCAGCAGGTATACTGATACTTGAAGAACTTGAGCATGCTATTAAAAGAGGTGCAAAAATATACTGCGAAATTGCCGGGGGTGGAGCTACAGCTGATGCTTACCATATCACAGCGCCGCATCCGGATGGACTGGGAGCAAAAAATGTGATGCATGTAGCCTTGAAAGATGCCGGCATGAAGCCTGAAGACATTGATTATATTAATGTACATGGAACATCAACTCCTTTGGGAGATATAGCCGAAACCAAAGCGATCCTGAATGTCTTTGGTGAAAAAGCTTATGATCTTAATATAAGTTCTACCAAATCTATGACTGGTCATTGCCTTGGTGCTGCCGGGGTTATTGAAGCCCTTGCCTGCATATTGGCTGTCACCAAAAATATAGTCCCTCCTACAATTAATCATTTTACTGATGATCCCGAACTCGACTCAAGACTAAATTTTACTTTCAACACTGCGCAGGAGAAAGAAGTAAATGCTGCACTTAGCAACACTTTTGGTTTTGGTGGACACAATGCTTCTGTGATATTAAAGAAGTACAAAAAATAAATTAGTTTGCACTAAAATACTCTGTATGCAAAACTCCGAAGTGATTGTTCATTCAGAAATACACAACTTTCTTATTCGCCGCCTGGGTGAAAAAGAAGCAGTAGAAATAATGAATTACATTGATACGGAAGTAGACAAAGAAGTTGCTTCGAAGATTGACGCTTCAAAAAAAGAAATTGCTCTCTGGCGTGATGATATGAAGAATGTTTTTGCAACTAAAGATGATGCCGCTGTTTTGGAAAAGAAATTAATTAAAAGAGTTTCTGCAGCAGAAGGTACTTTGATACTTTGGTCTTTCGTATTTTGGCTTACTCTTATTGTTGCTGTTTTCTGCATTTTTAAATTTATCAAATAGGAGATATATTTTTTAAATACTTTTTCTAAAAACGATTGTAAACGACTCTTCTTTTTTTCTCCACTTCTATTTCTGCTCAGAGATTAATTAGAATATTTAATTGGTAACTTAAAGTAAAATTCATCTAACTTCCAATCTGTGCTTTTCTTCAAAAATATGTATTCCACTAAATCCGACAGGGATTTTAGAAGCCAGCTCCGTAATGTACTCGGATTTGCTCCGGGGAATTTGAATTTATACAAAACAGCGTTAAGCCACAGGTCGATAAGAGAGGGAGCCGATGAAAATAATGAACGGCTGGAGTTCCTCGGTGATGCGGTTCTCAGCTCACTGGTAGCACATTATTTATTTATGCGCTACCCTTATAAGGATGAAGGCTTCTTAACAGAGATGAGAAGTAAAATGGTAAACAGGAACCAGTTAAATGACATTGCCTTAAAAATAGGTTTTAAAAAAATTACCTTCTATAACCGCTTCGATAACTCTTTAAAAATCTCACAGATTTTTGGTAATACACTGGAAGCTGTAGTAGGTGCAGTTTATCTTGACAAGGGATATGCTAATACACAAAGATGGGTGACGCAACACATTATCAATCCACATTTTTTTATGCAGGATCTTGAAAATCTTGACATCAATCAAAAGAATAAATTGTATGGATGGGCAAATAAAAACGGTAAAAATCTTGAGTTTGAAACGATAGAAGAAAAAATAGAAAACGGCAGGCGATTATTTACGATAGGAGCAAAAATTGATGGTGAATTAATTGCCGAAGCAAGAGCTTTTAATAAAAAAGATGCAAGCCAGGTAGCTGCCCAGATCGCGGTAGAAAAATTAGGGCTATGATGAAATTCGGAATTATCGGAAGCGGAAGCTGGGGAACAGCACTTGCAAAAATATTAACCGATAATCACAATTCGATTTCCTGGTGGATAAGATCCGATAAGGCAATCGGACATTTAAAAAACAGGAGGCACAATCCGCATTATCTTAATTCAACTTACTTTGATACTAACCTTCTTCATCTTACAACGGATGCACAAGAAGTAATAAATAATGCTGATTGTCTTATAATAGTTGTTCCATCTGCTTATATAATAGAAGTGCTTGGCAGTCTTCCTAAAAACATTTTCAGGAACAAAAAAATCGTCTCTGCTATAAAGGGAATTCTACCCGGCGACAATCTATTGTTGAATGATTATTTAAAAAAGAAATTTGATGTTTTATTAGAAGATTACTTTACGGTACTCGGCCCGTGCCATGCAGAAGAAGTTGCTGCAGAAAAATTATCTTACCTCACTTTTACCGGTGTTGATGAACAAACGACTATCAACATTTCTTCTTATTTTAAAACTCCCTATTTAAATACAATTCATAACACGGATGTTTACGGAGTACAGTATGCAGCTGTGTTAAAAAATATTTATGCAATAGGCGCAGGCATTGCACATGGTCTTGAATATGGCGATAATTTCTTGAGTGTACTTATAGCAAATAGCGCCGACGAGATGGCTGGCTTTTTAAGAAAAGCAGGAATACAAAATCTGCAGGTAGGAACGATTGAACACACGGCCCCGGATACCCTAAGTGAAAAAAAGCATACAACAAATTATGCCGCCTCAGTTTACCTGGGCGATTTACTGGTAACCTGCTATTCTCTTTATAGCCGTAACCGCACTTTCGGTAATATGATTGGTAAAGGATATTCTGTAAAGGCTGCCCAACTTGAAATGAGCATGGTAGCCGAAGGGTATAATGCCAGTAAATGTATGTACAGCATTAATAAAAAAATAAATGCCGAAATGCCCATCGCAGAAACAATCTATAAAATTTTATGGGAACACGTTCCTGCAGAAGAGGGCTTTAGTGAGATTGAGAAAACCTTAGTGTAGATATAATCAAATCTGTTTATTAAAATAAACCTCTAAAAGCCGGTAAATAAATCAGATGCAATACCATCGGCAAATAATTTCCCTTTGTCACTTAATGTGAGCTGCTGTCCTTTCCGATCCATCAGGCCTTTATCCAATAATGCCTTCGTTTCATTCTCAATTCTTTTTCTTTCAATGTCTGAAAATTTATTTTCAATGACGTTTAAGTCAAGCCCTTCTATGGTTCTTAATGAAATCATAATGTATTCATTCAAACTTTGAACTTTTGTAAGAACTTCTTCTTCGTAAGGGATTACATTATTTTTTATCGACCCGATATAAAGTGCATTATTTGCAATATTCCATCTCCGTACTTTGCCATCGTATGAATGCGCGGACGGCCCGATCCCTATATATGACTCCCCGTTCCAGTAGCTGCTATTATGCCTGCTTCGAAAGCCTGGCTTGGCGAAATTTGAAATTTCATAATGTTCATAGCCCGCATCATGCATCATTGCCATTAGTAATAAAAACTGCCTCGCCTGGTCTTCATTATTAACCCCTGTTTTTTTGTTTAGCCCAATCATTTTTTGCAAAGCAGTACCAGGCTCAACAGTCAATGCATAACAGGCAAGGTGCGGCACACCGAGGGCAATTATCTTTTTTACATTATCACTCCATTCATCATCAGTAAGTGATGGGGTTCCGTAAATAAGGTCAACTGAAAAATTTTGAAAACCTGCTTCTTTAGCCAGGGAGATACTTTCCACTGCTTCAATGGCGTTGTGTGCCCTATTCATCCATTTCAGGTCGGCTTCTTTAAATGATTGTATTCCTATGCTAAGCCTGTTTATACCAGTATCTTTCCAGCTTTCCAATTTCTCAGTTGTAATATCGTCGGGATTCGCTTCAAGTGTAATTTCTGCTGAAGCGTTGACGGAGTAACTATTTTTTATTGTGAATACTAATTCTTCAATAGTTCGTTTATTTAAAAGGCTGGGCGTGCCGCCGCCGAAGTAAATTGTTTCAATGTTTTCTTTGCCAGCGTTCAAATTAAGAGACAGCCTGATTTCTTTATTTAGTGCCTGGACCATTTCTTCTTTTAACGAGGTCGATGTTGAAAAGTGGAAGTTACAGTAATGACAGGCTTGCTTACAGAAGGGAATATGAATATAAATACCTGCCAAAAATATTAGATTTTAATTTCGTTTTCAGCGATCAGCCGGTTTCAGAAATTCATTTAGATTTGAATGATCAACATGATGTCAATAACAGCAAAATATTCCTCCAGGCTTATTGCTCTTTTCCTGCTGTTTACTTTTTTGTGGTCAAACGCTTTTTGTCAAAACAAATACACGATTCGATACCAGCTTTATGGTAAAGATACTTCCTATAAAACAGGCAACCCGGAACTTAAAACAGTTTTCGATGATGAAGAAACCGCCTCCGCCTACATAAGCACGCTTCCCCGGGTCCTTTTTTCCAATGGATTCCCCGCGGCTTCTGTTGATTCTGTAAAATATGATTCAGCTTTTGCTGTTGCTCATCTTTACCTGGGTGAACAATTCAAATGGGTAGAAATTAATACGGATAGTATTGAGCCTAAAGTTCTTGACGCAACGGGCTGGAATACAAAACAAATAATAAATAATAAAATGGACTTTACCCGTCTTCAATCACAGGAAGAAAAAATTATTAATTATTATGAGAACAGCGGCTACCCGTTTGCTGAAGTAATGCTGGATAGTGTTCAATTTTCAAGCGATAAAATTACAGCCAGCCTCTTAGTAAAGAAGGGACCGGCCTACCGGATAGACAGTATAAGACTTTTTGGAAATGCTAAAATTAAAAATTTATTCCTTCAGCATTATCTGGGTATTAGTAACGGTATTCTATATGATAATGAAAAACTGAAGCAGATAAGTAACAGGATAAAAGAATTACCATATCTAAAAGAGCAACAACCATGGGATGTCACGATGCTGGGAAGCGGATCGGTACTTAACCTCTACCTTCAACAAAAGCGGAGTAGCGCAATAGATGTTTTAATAGGGTATTTACCCGCTAATAATGCGACAGGAAAAGCACAATTTACCGGGGATGTACACCTTGACTTAAAGAATTCATTAGGCGCTGGCGAAAACATTTTACTCAACTGGCAGCAACTGCAACCACAATCTCCGAGGCTTAACATCGGGTATAGACATCCTTATATTTTTAATTCATCATTTGGAATTGATTTTGCCTTTGACTTATTGAAAAGAGATTCCTCGTATCTCCAGTTGAATGCTATAATTGGATTGCAATATATTATTTCAGCCAGCCAGTCAGGAAAGATTTTTTATCAAAACGAACGCAGTTATTTACTATCCGGCGGTGTTGATACTAACCGGGTATTAATTACAAGATTGTTACCTCCTAACATAGATATAAGCTCAGGAAACTTTGGTGTGAGCTATAGTTTTAATAATACTAATTATAGATTAAATCCGCGAAAAGGCAATGAGGTTGAAATTACCGTTGGCGTTGGCATTAAAAAGATCACAAAAAATAATGACATAGTTAACTTAAAGGATCCGGGTGATCCTGTTTTCAATTTTAGTTCCTTATACGATTCTATAAAACTCAAAACATATCGGTTACGCCTCCAGGCATCTGCGGCACACTATATTCCTGCGGGAAAAAGCAGCACTTTAAAGGTGGCCTTCAATGTGGGGTGGCTTGAGACGCCACAGGTTTTTAGGAACGAATTGTTTCAAATAGGAGGGTATAGGCTGCTGAGAGGCTTTGATGAAGAAAGTATTTATGCAAACAGGTACGGGGTTCTCACAGCAGAATACAGATATTTGGTTGGTATTAATTCGTACCTTTTTGGCTTTTCTGATGCAGGCTTTACCAAAACGAGTTACAATACCACTAGCTTTAGGAACAATTTCATTAGTGGCGGACTTGGGCTTGCTTTTGAAACAAAGTTGGGCTTACTGAACCTTAGTTACGCTGTTGGCAAAAGGAATGATATAAAATTTGACATCCGTAATTCTTCCAAAATACATTTTGGATATATCAATTATTTTTGAGTCAATGACCGACAAGAAACCTGTGAAATTTAATTGGGAAATAAGCTCAGTAATTATTTGTTTCCTTCTCTATTCCAACTGCACTTTTTCTCAATTTGCTCATGATTCCGCTCATCTCCCTAAATCGGTTTCATCATTAGCTGTGACCGACACAAGTGTAACAAGGTTTGATTCATTAACAATCTCACCACCACTCAAAGTAAAAAGTTACTTTTCGATAATAAACGATTTGCTTTCTTCGAATAAGTTTATAAATGTGCAAGATGCCCCGGTTTACTTTATCACAGGCACGAGAAAATCCACCGGCAAAGAATTCGTTTTTTATATTTTATGCCTGACAGTTTTGATACTTGCACTCTTTAAAACATTTTACCAGGGATATTTCAATAACCTGTTCAGAGTTTTCTTCAATACTTCACTCAGGCAAACACAGCTCACAGATCAGCTGTTGCAGGCTAAACTTCCCTCATTAATCCTGAACATTTTTTTTGCAATCAGTGCAGGAATATTTCTTTGGTTACTTTTCACTTTTTACCAGCCACCCCGTTTAATAAACAAACAGGCACTATTGCCATTCTGTATTCTGGGAATTGGCCTTCTTTATTTTGCAAAATATTGCACGCTCAAGTTTATAGGCTGGATAAGCGCCATGCAGCAAACTGTGGACAGTTACATTTTCATTATATTTTTAGTAAACAAAATATCAGGAATCGTATTGGTGCCTTTCCTTGTAATTCTTGCCTTTTCACTTCCCTTGTGGATACGTTACATTACTACTATTGCCATATTTGTGGTGGCACTATTCTTTTTATCAAGATATATTAAAACGTACGGCCTTCTCGAAAATAAACTGCCGCTTAATCCATTTCACTTTCTTATTTACATAGTGGCTACTGAAATAATTCCAATATTTATTCTGTATAAAGTGACAATTGACTATCTGTTATAGCCGCATTAATTTTAAAATAACCTAATGAGATACAGCATTCTATAAGTCTTTTTTACACAAAAAATCGTAGCTTTGCAAAAGACCTTTTATTAAAGATGGATATAAAAACTGCATTCTCCGAACCCAGAACTACAAAGGATATTCAAAACATCCTTATTACGCAGGCTAAGCCGGACAATGACAAATCTCCCTATTTTGAAATGGCTAAAAAGTACAAGGTAAATCTTGATTTTGAGCCGTTTATTAGAGTGGCGCCTATCTCCTCAAAAGAATTTCGTAAACAAAAAATCGATATAACCGCTTACTCTGCTGTAATTTTTACCAGCAGAAACGCTATCGACCATTTTTTCAGGACCTGTGAAGAACTGAAAATTACAATATCACAACACACTAAATATTTCTGTATAACTGAAGCTGTTGCTTTGTATTTGCAAAAATTTATTCTTTACAGGAAGAGGAAAGTCTTTTATGCAGATGGCACTAATAAGAACTTGTTTGATGTGATCACCAAATATAAAGAGCAGGAAAGTTTTTTATACCCCTGTTCAGAGTCTTTTGATAGTGAGATTACCAACTGGCTTATATCAAACGGATGTGAATATTCTATACCTGTCTTGTATGAAATTATATCGAACGATGTAAAGGAGATACTTTCAAAACACAACTACGATATCATTTGCTTTTTCACTCCCCTTGGTGTACGAAGCTTCGTTCAAAATTGCCCCGACTTTCAGCAGAATGGCACAATGATCGGATCTTTTGGAGATAATACCCGCAAGGCCGTCGCTGCTGCGGGATATAACCCTGATATAATTGCACCGCAACCGAAAATGCCTAGTATGGTTTCTGCCCTGGAAAACTTTTTAGCTGGCTTGAAGAAAAAGTAGAAAATCCCCTTTCAACAAAAAAAAATGCGGATCGATTTTTTCGATTGAAACTAGTCTCTTTTCTTTGAAAGATTTATTTCAAATTCCTTTTTTGTACAACGAGTTGCGATAAGCCCTCTAGCGGAGCTTCCATTGAAATGGTATGGGAGTAACGTGACTTTATTTACTTCTTTATCAGGCTATCCATATACTGTACAGTACGTACCAGTTGCGAAACATAACTCATTTCATTATCGTACCAACTTACTGTTTTCACCATTTGTATGTCACCTACAGTTAAGACCTTGGTTTGTGTCGCGTCAAATAAAGACCCGTAACGCATTCCTATTACATCAGAGCTTACGATCTCCTCGTCTGTATAGCCAAAGCTTTCGTTGGCTGCTGCTTTCATAGTAGCATTGACTTCTTCAATCGATGTCTTCTTTTTTAGTATAGTGGAGAGGTCTGTAAGTGATCCGGATATTACAGGTACTCTTTGAGCAACCCCATCAAGGATGCCTTTAAGTTCAGGTAATACTAACCCTATTGCCTTGGCTGCGCCTGTACTGTTGGGAACTATATTAGCTGCGGCTGCCCGTGCTCTTCTTAAATCCCCTTTTGGATGAGGTGCATCCAAAGTATTTTGATCGTTGGTATAGGCATGGATTGTAGTCATAAATCCTGCCTGAATACCAAATGTATCGTTCAGCACTTTTGCCATGGGCGCCAGGCAATTGGTTGTACATGATGCGCAAGAAATAATAGTTTCGCTGCCATCAAGTATATTATGATTTACATTAAAAACAATTGTCTTTAAATCTCCTGTTGCCGGCGCAGAAATTATAACTCGTTTTGCACCTGCGTGAATATGCGCCTCAGCTTTTTCTTTGTCAGTAAAAAATCCTGTGCTTTCTATTACTACATCCACATCATGGGTTCCCCATGGAATTTGCGCGGGATCTTTTTGCTTATATATTTTAATTTCATCACCATTTACTGTTATGGAATCTTCTCCACTTTTCACATCTCCTTCAAACCTGCCTTGTGCACTATCATATTTTAATAAATGTGCCAATACTTTTGGGCTAGTAAGGTCATTGATAGCAACTACATCTATCCCTTCCATGTTATAAATCTGCCTGAAAACAAGACGGCCTATTCTTCCGAAACCATTTATAGCAACTTTAGTTGTGCTCATAACTTGTTGTTTTATTTTTTAAAAATTAAGTTGCAAAAGTACGTTTTGTGAAAGATATGATTGTATAAAATATCGGTATTATTAAATTGATACCACGATAAATAAATACGGTCAGGAGAAACGAAGACTAACAAATAATAAAGATGGAGTGTTTCAAATCGACTTAGTTTTATTTGTTTTTGCCACTTACATATCGATTACCTCTGATGTAAAATCTATATGGTAATAGTCCATCAGGGCCGGCACTCTCTACACCTATCCTTATACTCTTACCTATATCTTCTTCTTTTATCGAAAATTGATCATCAACAATGTATATTTCTTCACTATTAAGGTCCAAACCTGAATGGTGCTTAAAAATTCCAAGTGCTTTGCCAACATTTCCCGGACCGCGTGTAAGTGTAAAGTCCAGCGCTCCTTTTCCTGTTCTTTTCAACATTATTTCTATTCCCTCCAATGGCTCAACGGCTCTCACTAAAACTGCATCAGGTACGTCCTTCTCATTTGTGACGATATTAAACATCTGGTGCATACCATAACAAATGTAGACGTAGGCTATACCGGGATGGCCATACATATGCTCATTACGAGCTGTGCGCCTGTTGCCAAAAGAATGGGAGGCCTTGTCTGTGATAGCAACATAAGCTTCAGTTTCTATGATTCTTCCCGAAGTAACGTCGCCATCGAAGGTGGTTACAATTACTTTTCCGAGTAATTCTTTTGCGATCTGAACTACGTTGTTACGCTGATAAAAAGACAGAGGTAATTTTTTCATATTGAAATTATAAAAAGCTGCTCAAATTTATAATCATCGCACATAAACTTTCAAATGAAAACCGGTTTATATTTTTTATGTTTGATAGAATTATAACATTAGATAATGTAACAGTTGCTCCAGGAAATCATTATAGCTATACAGGCTTACTTCAAAGCACACAGATTTATAGTTAAAAATAAATTGTGGAGGTGGATCTTAATTCCGGGTGTGATTTATGCCTTGTTATTTCTTACTGGCTTTTATTTCTTCTTAAAATCTTCCGTACATGTCGTTGATTATTTATTTTCAAAATCCGGAATTAAAATATGGGTTCTAAAAGAGCACGGCAGCCTGGTACGGTTTCTTTTTATTTTCGGTCAAATTGTTTTGCAGCTTGTACTCACTTTCTTTTACTTCTCGCTGTTTAAATATTTGTTTCTAATAATTGGCTCACCGGTTTTTTCATGGCTAAGCGAAAAGACAGAGGCACTGATCCATAACAAATCTTATCCTTTTAATCCAAGACAATTTGTTAAGGATATTATTAGAGGTGTAAGTATTGCATTGAGAAATACCCTTTGGCAAACTGTTTATTCGATCTCAGTTTTAATTCTTGCTTTTATCCCGCTTGTAGGCTGGGCCACACCGGTATTGGCTTTGTTTGTTGAATGTTATTATTTTGGCTTTTCAATGCTTGATTATACAAGTGAAAGACGGGGTCTTTCATCATCCCAAAGTATTGATTTCATAGCACACCATAAAGGGCTCGCTATTGGCAATGGAATGATATTTTATTTACTACACATTGTTCCTGTTCTCGGTTGGGTAATTGCTCCGGGCTATGCCGTAGTCGCCGCTACACTGAGTTTACAGCAGCAGGAAAATAAGACACAAATTGCTATTCCACTCGCTTCTTAATTTTCAATAAATGATATACCTCATTCCTTCTTTCTTATCTGAGGACTCACTGGAAACCATCCCGGTGTATGTGCTAAATGCCGTAAGAGAATGCCAGGTAATCTTTGCGGAAAACGAAAGGACTGCCCGTCGCTTTTTAAAAAGTATTTGTAGAGAAATTGTGATTGATGATTATGAATGGCACACTATCCACAAGGTTGAGAAAGAACAAATACACACCTTGAAACAAAAGATTAAAGAAGGAAAAAACATTGCCATTATAAGCGAGGCTGGCTGCCCCGGTATTGCAGATCCTGGTCAAATCCTGATACACGAGGCACAGAAGTTAAATGCAATTATTAAGCCTCTTGTAGGACCATCTTCCATATTACTTGCTTTGATGGCAAGTGGACTCAATGGTCAGCAATTCTGCTTCGTTGGTTATTTACCTATTGACAACCTTGAGAGAATAAAAAAAATAAAACAAATTGAGGATGAATCTCTGCAGAAAAAAAGCACACAGATATTTATTGAAACACCTTTTCGCAACAATAAAATAATCGAAACGATTTTACAAAGTTGCAGAGCTACTACTCAGCTTTGTATAGCTGTTGACATTACTTCGCCCAACGAATTCATTAGAACAAAGTCAATCGCTGAATGGAAAAATGAGAAACTGGATTTCCATAAAAGACCAGCTATATTTTTAATCTTGGCGCAGGGTTAAATAAAATCAAAATAAGGAAGGTCCTTTTGAGCCGCCGTGAGGAACTTTGCCAAGATGTGCATAGGCTTTGGCGGTAACTTCTCTGCCGCGTGGGGTACGCATGATAAATCCTTCCTGGATTAAAAACGGTTCATACACTTCTTCTAATGTACCGGTTTCTTCGCCAACCGCTGTAGCGATGGTTGTGATGCCTACAGGGCCGCCTTTGAATTTCTCTATGATCGCAGAAAGTATCCGGTTGTCCATTTCATCAAGGCCGTATTCATCTACATTAAGCGCTTTCAATGCGTGCTCTGTAATGGCAAGATCTATAACTCCGTTTGATAATACCTGTGCAAAATCTCTTACCCTTCTCAAAAGTCCATTTGAAATTCTTGGAGTTCCCCTGCTTCTGCCGGCAATTTCTTTCGCTGCGTCCGATGTGATCTTTGTATTGAGTATGGCGGAAGAGCGCAGAATTATTTTTTGCAATGTTGCAGAATCATAATACTCAAGTCTTGATTTTATTCCAAACCTTGAAAGTAAAGGAGAAGTTAATAAGCCACTTCTGGTTGTAGCTCCAATCAAAGTAAAGGGGTTAAGATTGATTTGTACACTGCGTGCGTTAGGGCCGGTGTCTATCATTATATCTATGCGATAATCTTCCATGGCCGCATATAAATATTCTTCCACCACATTGCTGAGGCGATGAATTTCATCGATAAATAAAACGTCATTTGATTCAAGATTGGTAAGGAGACCTGCCAGGTCACCGGGTTTTTCAATTACCGGACCGCTCGTCTCTTTGATGTTTACTCCCAGTTCGTTTGCAACGATGCGGCTAAGTGTAGTTTTGCCAAGGCCCGGAGGTCCATGAAAAAGAATGTGGTCAAGCGCTTCTTCACGTTGCCTTGCAGCTTTAATAAAAATGCGGAGGTTCTCTATTATCTGGCTTTGGCCGCTGAATTCTTCAATCACTGCCGGCCTGATATTATTCTCAAATTCCTTTTCGGCAGGCGTTAGTATCTCCTTTCCGGTATTTAAATTTTGATTGGGCATTTTATTTTTCAAGCAGTGTAAAACTAAACCTTTATCATGATTGCTATAGGCGCCAAAATGTTTACGACCCGTTCATTTGAATTTTTATATCATTAAAGGTTTCAACATGTGACAAATTTACAATCACTCACAATTGGATTATTTATTGCAACCAGTTCACGTAATGAAAGTCTCCCGGGAACTAAAAATAAATGACACGCATTAGCATTTGTTACGAGTGTACTTGAACAATTAAATAAATGAAACAGAAAATAAAGCTTGGAATACTTGATCAATCCATTGTGAGGCAAGGCAGCTCCGCCAAAGACGCCATTATAGAAACTATTGAAACGGCGAAGCTGGCAGAACAATTAGGGTACAACCGTTTTTGGATATCAGAGCATCATAATGCAGCATCTATTGCCGGTTCTACCCCGGAAGTGCTGATGGTAAAGCTTGCTGATGAAACAAAAAAAATCAGGATTGGATCCGGGGGCATTATGTTGCCAAATCACAGCGCTCTAAAAGTTGCAGAAAACTTCAGAATGCTGGAAACACTTTTTCCCGGCCGTATCGATCTTGGGATGGGGCGTGCACCCGGAAGTGATCGTATCACCGCCGCCATTTTAAATCCTTCCAATGATTTCAATGAAGAAAGTTACTTATTGCAGCTATCGCATCTTCAACATTTTTTTAATGACACTGCCGGCACAAGTTATGGCAGCCTGCTTGCCGTACCCCAATCAGAGACGATACCAGAGCAATGGATATTAAGCAGTAGTGGAGGAAGCAGTAAGATTGCTGCACAATTCGGAATGGGTTTAGCAATTGCCAGATTTATAAATGGAAATGCTTTACCGGAAATTGTAAAAATTTATCGCAAACATTTCAAGCCTTCTATCCAATTTCCTGAACCAAAAGCGATATTATCTATCTCGGTATTGTGTGGTGAAACAGAAGAGGAAGCTCAGCAAATGCGTAAATTAATGGACTATCGTTTGTTACAATTTGAAAAAGGAAATTTCGATAAGCCCGGCAACTATGAATCTATTAAAGACTATGTTTTTTCGGATGCTGAAAAGGAAAGGAATCATTACAACAGCGGCAGGGTTGTTTCCGGAACTATGCAGCAC
The DNA here is from genome assembly GCA_040002575.1 of Ginsengibacter sp. GTDB lineage: Bacteria > Bacteroidota > Bacteroidia > Chitinophagales > Chitinophagaceae > Ginsengibacter. The sequence goes on along the minus strand of JBDUEG010000027.1, from coordinate 4,385 downwards.
GTTAAGGCACAACTTCTAAAGTTGGCGGAAGATTTTGGCGTGGATGAGATTATTGTGGCTACCATGACTGATAGCGTAGCAAACCGCAAACGATCTTTCGAACTGCTTGCGGAGGCTTTTGAGCTTAAACCGTTATAAGCGTTGAATAGATTTATTCAAAAGCGCACTGAATAAATGAAGATCCTGCCACAGGAATTATATTTATAACTTTGACTTTTCGTTGTATATTCGAAGCAATTATTTTACTGCTTTATACCTCTTTTTCACACCTGTATAATCTGTTACATCTGAAAATTTACTCTATAATAATTAGTTTAATCACTTAAAAAAGAATCATGCAATCAAACTCAGCAGACGATCAGGATAATCTGGTTTTGAGATTTCAAATAATGGTAATTAATACTAAAGAGCTGAACAAATTATTAGAAGACAAAGACTTTGACGGCATTACATTACAGATAAGCCAGGAGCTTGGAAACAATAAGTCCTCTCAGGATAACCTTACATTTAAATTGATCGCTTACAAGCATTTCGCTTCTAAGAAAAAACAAGAGCAAATTACTGACGCCTCTTTCTTCGCAAACTTCAGCGAAGCTCATCTGTATAAAGATGTGCCGGTGGGTGATGACGGCCTTGTCAGTCATTTTGGGAACCTCAAACTTACCCGGGCTGCTATGCAGGAAGACGGCGACTCCGGCAAGCATCCATATCTGGTGATATCTCCAGAGCACGGCACAGGCGAGTTTGAAAGTTACATCGTGTGCACAGCCTTTTTTACGGATGACTTAAATGCTTCTCCACCTTCAATGAGCCTAACCAGGGGTATAACCCGTGGTGGTGGTAAGGTTATAATAAATCCATCCCCTCCTGCGTAAAAAAAATTTCAAATAAAAAATTATTGGGCCTTAGTGGCCTTTTTTTATTGGATGTCGCGGTATACACTATTAAGGTCCAACCGCCTCAACTACTACAAGTCTATCGCCATAAAGAAACGAACTGTCAGGATACTGGTAGATTTACAAATGCTTTTACTAACTTTCTCTTTAAATTTTCTGTGCTGTTTTTTAACGAATAAAATTTGATGATAACAAAAACAACCATATCCACCTTTGCGCTTTTTTTCGTTTTAGGTTTTGGGGAAGCACAAACAAAAAAGATAGATAGTTTTAATAATCTAATCGGCAAAGCCACATCGGATACAGCCAGGATAAATCTTCTTATAAAAAAAATAAAAATAGTCCGAAACCAAAACATTGACACCGCCATACTGCTGGCTAAAAAAGGATTGTACGAAGCACATAAGGCTGGATATTATAAAGGAGAAATTGAGCTAAGAAACAGTTTAGCAACAAGCTATTGCTTCAAGGGAGATTATAAAAGTACAGGAGAGAATCTAAAATTTTTAGAAGCTTTCATTCGGCCATCTAAAGATTCAACAGACTACGCAACCTTGTATGCAAATTATGGAATGATGTATGGAATGCAAAGCAAGTATGATACTTCTATACAGTTTTACGAAAAGTCGATAAGTATTTCTGAAAGAAATAATGATAAAATTTCACTTCCCGGTAGCTATTCTAACATCGCAATAGGTTTTCAGCAGCTGTCAAATTATGCACAAGCACTATTCTACCAACAGAAAAGCTTAAAGCTTGCAGAGACAAATCACGACGAGAGCTCGCAGGCTTATACACTGGTCAACATGGGAATAACCTACACACTTATCCGTGATTCCTTGCGGGCAGAGCAGACCTATCGAAAATCAATCACACTTGCAGAGAAAAATTCATTGAAAAATGTTGAACTATACGCCTATACGAATTTATCCAGTCTTTACATAAACCAAAACCGATGGAAGGAAGGTTATGAATTTGCGATGAAGGCTGCGTTGCTTGGAGCTGAGATGGGCGACCAGGGCACGCAGGCAGCAAGTTTGTCAAAAGCAGCGGTTTGCCTCGCTTACAGTAATAGGTTTCCTGAAGCGTTGGAATTAGGTAAAAAAGCTATACCAATAGCTGACTCAGCTGGCCAGCCGCTAAACATCTACCAGGCTTATTCCTCAATGGGAAACATACTTAAGCTTCAGAAAAGATATGAAGAAGCCATTTCCTTCTATGAAAAAGGGTTTAAAGCGTTAGATAGCTCAGATGCTTATGATATTGATATCGGAAATTCTTATAAAGAACTTTCTGATTGTTATGAACAAACCGGAAATTATAATAAGGCTTTGACGGTATATAAAAAATTTGCCTTAATTGAAGACTCTGTAAAGAGTAAGGATAATATTCAAAAAGCAACAGAACTCAATATGAATTATGAGTTCGATAAAAAGCAGGAGATAGCAGATGCTGTGCAGGCAAAGAAAAACGCTGAATCACAGTCCCGGCAATTGTTGCTATTAGGCGGCCTGTTACTTGCAATGATCCTTGCCGTAAGTGCATGGATTGCATTTCGAAATAAGCAGAAAGCGAATAGTAAACTTGAGATCCAAAAATCAGAAATAGAAAGTACGCTCGCTAAGCTAAAGGTTACGCAGGCACAGCTTATTCAGTCAGAAAAGATGGCATCGCTCGGAGAACTTACTGCGGGCATCGCACATGAAATACAAAATCCATTGAATTTCGTTAAAAACTTTTCTGAAGTAAGTATGGAGCTGGTTGATGACATGGAAGAAGAACTTAGGGCAGGGAGAAAAGAAACTGCCATAATTATTGCAGGCAGCCTTAAGGCAAACCTTGACAAAATAACCCACCATAGCCTGCGTGCAGATGGCATTGTAAAAGGGATGCTGCAACATTCACGCACAAGTACAGGGTTAAAAGAGCCTGCTAATATCAATGCTATTGCAGATGAATTTTTGCGCCTGAGTTATCACGGGCTTCGTGCTAAAGACAAATCCTTCAACGCTTCAATAAAAACAGATTTTGACCAATACCTATCCTCTCCTAACGGAAAAATAAAAATTATTTCTCAAGACATCGGAAGGGTTTTATTGAATCTATTTACAAATGCATTTTATTCTGTTACAGAAAAAAAGAGAATGATGCCCGAAGGCTATGAACCCACAGTTTCAGTAAGTACCAAAAGAATAAATGACAATGTAGAAATCAGGGTTAAAGACAATGGTAATGGTATTCCTCAAAGCATTTTAGATAAAATCTTTCAGCCATTCTTTACAACAAAACCTACAGGGCAGGGAACGGGATTGGGTTTGTCACTGAGCTATGATATTATAAAGGCACATGGCGGAAGCCTTAAGGCAAATTCCAGGGAAGGAGAGTTCACAGAATTTGAAATTTGTTTGCCATATACTTAACAACCTATCACCCGTTATACGGGGGGAAGGATTAATGATTCTTGTTTTTGGTATCAGGTCAGGACTTGAAGCAGGGAAAACGCTGATTTCAAAAAATACATGTTGACTTACATCACCAAACTTTGGTGTAAATAAAAAATACTGGTGCTTTCAGGGTCTAGTGGAGTGGACTCTTGTTTCAGCAATTCTAATTCACTCAAGGCAATCTGCATATCACCGGTTATTTGTGGAGCACATGCTGATAAATCAAGGAGAGGTTTCACACTCTCAAATTGTAAATCCCTGGGCAAACTAAATACTTCGTGCTGATCTCTACCGGCCCTTTTCATTTGCTTATTTTTTCGCCAGCTTTAATCTTTTTAAATTTAAAATGTAATTTTCATTTATGCAATGCTTTCCTTATTTATCAATACATGGCGAAATAAATGAATAGCACTTTTATTTCAATTCTTAATTGGTCAGAAGTGTGGGCGTTGCTTATCCCTTTATTGGCACTGGTAGCCAGGCCAAAGCAGCCAAAGTATTTGAAACCGGTTATAATTTATCTTTGTGTAGCATTCCCTTTGAATCTTATATGCGATATTCTGAGCGACTACAATGATGCGCATCGGGATCAGTTAATAAGTAACAATCCATTGTATAATATGCATTCAATTGTAAGATTTGCATGTTTTAGTTATTTTTTCATTTTATTTAAACAGAAATTTTTCAAGCCCACAAGTTACTTTCTGTCGGCTATTTACATTGCCTTTCTCGGAATCAACTTCATCTTTCTTGAAAATTTTTTTTATAAATATAACATCAGTGGCAATCTACTTTCCATGGAAGCCCTTCTGTTACTAATCTATTGTATGCTCTATTACTTATCTCAATTGAAAAGTGAAATGGAAGGTATCACGGCCACCAAAGGCTTTTGGATAGTTACCGGCCTTTCTATTTATGTAGCTGCTAACTTCTTTGTTTTTTTATTTTATGTCCCCATGATTACAGAAAACCCTACTCTTGCAAATAATATGTGGAATGTTCATAACGTTGCTTACATCTTACTTTGTATTTTTATATCTAAAGC
>JBDUEG010000026.1:0-18900 GCA_040002575.1 Ginsengibacter sp. | reverse complement strand
TGTAAATTATTGAATTTAATAAACTGCGATTGCCCTTGCTGTAGGGTAATTGATTTCAATAATAATAATTGCCCTTTTCCTGTATATAAGGCAAACGTTCCAGTGCCTGAAATTGTGGGCTTTATAATTACGGAAAAGTTGCTTTTGAATGGGTTCGGAAAAACCTTAATGGTTTTGTTTCCTAATATAGATGTCATGGTTTTATCTATACGCTGTTGATTAAGGTCGTCATAAGCAATGCGGAAATTTGGAATTCCATATCCGATTCTGTCATCAGGATTATTATAGATGCTGCTGCTTTTTTCTACTGCCTGTATGATTTCCATATTTGAAAATTCGGGAAAGGCTTGCCAAAGGCAAGTTATAAGGCCCGCCATGTTTGGTGTGGCAAACGAAGTACCATTACCTGCGCCAATTGCGCCTCCACTTGAGGATAAAGCGGTTGCAACACCAATAGAAGCTACCGTTGGCTTCACTCGTCCATCACTGGAAGGTCCATAACTGCTAAAGCCGGCAGGAATTCCCGACGAATTAACTGCGCCTACCGTCACTATGCTATCCGCATCAGCAGGCGCAGTGATAAAATGCCATGAACTGTTGCCATCATTACCTGCGGCGGCTAATACTATCATTCCTTTTTTTGCGGCCAGGTCTGCCGCTCTTGTAATGATAGTAGTGTTCCCATCCATGTCATTATATGTATGATTGAAAGCAGGATTGTCAAATGTGTTATAGCCTAATGATGTAGAGATAACATCCACGCCTATGCTATCTGCACGTTCAGCAGCAGCGGCCCAGTATTGTTCTTCGACAGGCGATTCAGTAGCAGCATCTTCAGTCCTATATAAATAAAATGTTGCCTTAGGGCTGCTGCCGACCAGCTGACCGGGTATATTCCCGCCAATAATTGAGAAACATTGCATGCCGTGTGGATGGTCTTCATCAACGCTTATTTCATTGTTGACATAGTCATAGGTTTCTGCCACCTGATTACCGTTGCGAACACTATCAAATGCGGGCAAGGTGAGATAATGATAAAATCCTGCATCAAGTATCGCCAACAGCATTCCTTCTCCATGGAAACCCTTGTTGTGAAGATATTCGCCCTCATGTATATGAATTTGCTGGGTGGAGTTTCCGTAACTATAAAAGTCGGCTGTGCCAGTTACAGAGTATGGTGATGCTATTGAGTCTATCTGTTCGTTAAACTTATTATTAAATGGTGACTGTACGCCTACAGGCCGCATCAGTGGCTGTGAATTAATAACAAAAGACATGTTACTGATTTTGGCCAAAGCAATTGCATCAGTAGTTTCTATGCACACCTGGTTGAGCCATTTCGATTTATCAAGTATGGTAACATTACCGGCTAACCGTACGCTGTCAATGTAAGAAGGAGTAATCGGCAAATCCGTTTCATCAATGGCAATGGTTTGTTTTACTCTTCTCTGAATGGACCTTGCCGATAAGAATTTTGATGGATCTGTGATCGAGAATGGTGTTCCAGCCTTGTCTTTAAACCTTATAATATATTTGGTGAATTGTGCAGGCGATTGAGTTGCAAAGGAAAATAGGGTAAGGATGATGAGACAGATTTTATTCATCAGAAATTTTTTGCCTGCCGGCTAAGAATAAAATTAATTATGATCAATAATACTTAGCGTGATACCGTAACCTGTATAACCGGGAGATTGGCTGGTGATGCCCTGGTATTCCCAATGCAAAAATTCCCGATAAACTAGTCCTATACCTTTAGCATACTTTTCAACAGCATAATTTTTTTCTGCATATTGTGTGCCCGATATTGCCGGATCCTGGCCAAGAAATTCATCCCGCTCAAATACCTTGACTGTGCTATCGAAGTTTAATGAATTAATGGAAAGAGGTGCATTTACACTATCATAAATGTAGTCCCAGTCTTCAAGATATCTTACGTCCGGGTTAAAAGTATAAGTGTCAATAGAGGAATTACCTTTCCAGGAAAAATCCTGCTTGACAGGTAATTGCAATTTTAAATAACGAAGATTATTTTCAACAAATTCAACTGAAGTAGCTGTAGGCACTACCAGGAAAGTATTTGATGGAGCCCATGATTGACTTGCATCTTTTCGTATAAACCGAAGAATACGATAAGCAGTTCTTCCGAGGTTGTCGGTTATCTGGGCATCAACCCTATCCTGTGCCTCGTAGTGAATTATAGTTGCTTGTTGATTGAAATTTATATAGTAAACAGTTGAATCGAGACTGTAGGTGATATATTTACCAACCTCTAAAGGATAATAATCTGTTACTTCAGCAGAAGTAAATTTTTCACTTTCTTTTTTGCACGATGAAAATAAAAATGAAGTAAGAACGAATGCAAGAATATATTTAGTCATTTCAGAATATTATAGGTTTCAGTTTAAAGGAGATCAATAGATGCGTGCTGACTTCATCCTTTTCTTTGAATAATCCCTCCGCCAATTACACCGTCATCTTCATAGAATACCGCACTTTGGCCCGGAGCTACCCCTTTTACATTTCCATAGAAACGGACATTTACACCGTTTTCGTATTTAAAGAGTTGGGAAAGTGCTCCTTTATCTTTATACCTGATCTTGGTATGTGCTTCCATGCCATTCGATATGCTATCGTATTTCATCCAATTGATGCCAGACACCATCATGTCATTTTTATTTAAATCATCCTCATCACCCAGAACAACGGTATTGGTTTCAGGTATAATTTCAGTGACAAATGCAGGCTTTCCCAAGGCGATATCAAGCCCCTTACGCTGCCCCACCGTATAAAAAGGATAACCTTTATGAGAGCCTAAGACGTTGCCTTCAGAATTTACAAATAAGCCACCTGAAACTTTTTCTTCAAGTCCCGGTACTTTTCTTTTTAGAAAGCCGCGATAATCATTGTCAGGCACAAAGCAAATTTCGTAGCTCTCGCTCTTTTTTGCCAACTCAGGGTATCCAAAGTCGTGAGCCATTTGCCTGATTTCACTTTTGCGATAAGTCCCCAGCGGCAAAATGGTGCGGGCTAGCAAGTCTTGTTGAAGCCCCCATAAGGCGTAGCTTTGGTCCTTCGTTTCATCAATGCCCTTTCTTATAAAATACCTGTTGTTATCATGTTTATGTACCTGGGCATAGTGGCCGGTAGCAATGAAATCGCAATTCAGCGCATCTGCTCTCTTAAGAAGAGCCCGCCATTTAATGTGCGTATTGCACATAACGCATGGGTTAGGGGTGCGGCCTGCAATATATTCCTCTACAAAATTATCTATAACAAAATCTCCAAACTCTTCCCTGATATCTAAAATAAAATGCGGAAATCCATGCTGAACCGCAGCTGCTCTTGCATCATTAAAGCTGTCAAGGTTGCAACAACCGGTTTCTTTATTATTACCGGTACTCGTTGCATAATCCCAGGTTTTCATAGTGATACCCACCACATCATAGCCTTCATGATGAAGCATAAGAGCCGCTACCGTACTGTCAATACCGCCACTCATTGCCATTAAAACTTTACCCTTTTTGCTCATAATTTTAAAAGAAAGCAAAGATATGAAGTTTCGAGCCGTCACTAATCCTGATCATAAAGTATAAGCCGTCTGGAGGTTTAGCGGCTTTGATCGAAGACTTCAATAATAGCTTTCCGGCCTATAAGCAAGCATGGTTTTGTAGGTGCATTCACTTAACTTTGCCCACCATAAAATATCAATTATGAGTGGCGCTTTAAAAGAAGTAAGGAACAGGATTAAAAGTGTGCAGAGTACGCAGCAAATAACGAAAGCCATGAAAATGGTTAGCGCTGCAAAGCTTAGGAGAGCACAAGACGCAATTATTCAAATGAGGCCCTACGCAAAAAAGCTGCAGGAGATGCTTAATAATATCGTAAGCAACGCCGACGGCAACATAAATATGGCTCTGGCCGCAGAAAGGCCCGTTGAAAAACTGTTAGTGATTGTGATAACGAGCGACAGGGGTTTGTGTGGCGGCTATAACAGTAATCTTATAAAGCTCGCCAGGCAAGTGATTGCAGATAAATATCCCTCGCCTTCCCTGAAATTGAATTCAATGATCCTGCCTGTTGGAAAGAAGGGATACGAGTATTTTTCAAAAAATAAGTTTAAGGTAATTGATCAGTACTGGAGTATATTCTCTAACCTTAATTTTGACAACATAGCTTCCGTATCGAAATATGCAATGGATGCTTTTTCAAAAGGTGAAGTGGATGCTGTGGAACTTGTATACAGTGAATTCAAAAATGCTGCTACGCAAAATTTCATTGCAGAACAATTTCTTCCTGTAAAGAAAACTGAAAAAAAGAAAGGAGAAGCTAATGCTGACTTTATTTTTGAGCCCGGTAAAGATGTTTTAATTGCAGAACTAATGCCTAAGATACTAAACACACAATTATATAAAGCCGTATTGGATGCACATGCCAGTGAACATGGAGCCCGTATGACCGCAATGGACAAAGCAACTGACAATGCAAACGAACTTTTAAAGTCTTTAAAAATAAGTTACAATCGTGCAAGGCAGGCGGCTATCACCACAGAGCTTACCGAGATTGTAAGCGGAGCTGCTGCATTGCAAGGGTAATGAATTTGATATTTAGCCAATTAGCTAATGCTTGATTAAAGGAATCGCTTATTAATTAGCACATCGGCTAATTATTGAATCAGCAAATTAAACAATGGAACTTAGCCAAATCATTCCACATATTGAAGCCTTGATATTTGCAAGTGATAAGCCTTTGTCACAAATTGAACTGGCTGAACTTGTAAATAATGCACTTGCATTTATGGACGAACGTGCAAGCCAGGACCAGGTAAATGCTGCCATTCAAACAATTGAAGAAAAATATAATTCCGAATTTTATCCATTCGAAGTAGTTCAAAGCGGCGGCGGCTGGCAATTCCTTACCCGGAAGGAATTTCATAAGACAATAGCGCAGCTTAATGGTGATAAGTTTTTAAAAAAACTTTCTGTTGCTTCTCTTGAAACTCTTTCGATTATTGCATATAAACAACCCGTTACTAAATCTGAAATTGAAATTATAAGAGGTGTCAACTGTGACTACGCTGTTCAAAAATTATTAGAAAAAGAACTGGTAGTTATCGCAGGTAGAAAAGAAGATGCTCCCGGCAAACCACTCATCTACACAACTTCCAAATCTTTCATGGATTACTTTGGTATCAATAGCCCTGATGATCTTCCAAAGATAAAAGAGATTTTAAACCAGGAGATAGTTGAAGCAACAAGGATTGAGAAAGCTGAAAGCGAAATACCTACCGTAGATGATGAAGAAAATATAATAACCGCCATTGAAACCGAAGAAGATCAATCCTCTGAAGTAAAAAGTGATTTAGCAAATCTCATTCAAGAATAAATCCATCAGCTTTAAAGATACAATTACGAGCATGCCTGAGATACTGAATCATAAAGATCTGGCAAAGATTGCCAAAGAATTTGGAACACCTGTGTATATCTATCATGCAGAAAAAATTGCTGAGCAATATAGTAAGCTGGTATCGGCCTTTAAAAAAACAGACACAAAGTTTTTTTACGCGTGCAAGGCGCTTTCTAATATCAATGTGCTAAGGTTTATTCAAAGCCTTGGTGCTTCGCTGGATTGTGTTAGTATCAACGAAGTTAAGCTTGGCCTTATGGCCGGTTTCAGCAATGATAATATTCTCTATACTCCAAACTGTGTGGATCTTTCTGAAATCATTGAGGCTAAAGACCTGGGCGTTATTATCAACTTAGATAATATCTCCATTCTTGAGCAGTTTGGCCACAAATTCGGAGGAAGCTACCCGGTGTGTGTAAGATTGAATCCTCACATAATGGCAGGAGGAAATTTTAAAATATCTACGGGACACATTGATAGCAAATTTGGAATAAGCATCCACCAGATGCGCCACATTGAGAGGATTGTGAAAAGCACCGGCCTAAACGTAACTGGCATTCACATGCATACGGGCAGCGAAATAAAAGATGTAAATGTTTTCCTGCAGGGCCTGGAAGTAATGTTTGAAATGGCTACTCATTTTCCTAATATCAACTTCATTGATCTTGGAAGCGGTTTTAAAGTTCCTTATACGGAAGGCGATATAGAAACTGATATCGAATTGCTGGCGCAAAAAGTTTCTGTTGCGTTTAAAAATTTTGAAAAAGAGCAAGGGAAAAAAATACAAATATGGTTTGAGCCCGGCAAATACCTGGTGAGTGAAGCCGGCTATTTTGTTGTAAAGGCAAACGTTGTAAAGCAAACGCCGGCTACTGTTTTTTTAGGTGTTGATAGTGGGTTCAACCATCTGATTCGTCCCATGTTTTACGAATCCTATCACCATATTGAGAACATAACAAATGATGGAGGGCCTGAACGTATTTACACAGTTGTAGGAAACATTTGCGAAACAGATACTTTCGCCTGGGACAGGAAAATTAATGAGGTTAAAGAAAGCGACTTGCTGGCATTTTATAATGCCGGAGCTTACGGGTTTGAGATGTCTTCAAATTTTAATTCAAGATTAAAGCCTGCAGAAGTATTTGTGAAAGATGGAAAGCCGGTGCTTATCCGGAAAAGAGATGTTTTTGAAGATCTTTTGAAAAACCAGGTGATGTGACACCGCCAAGCTAAAATTTACCTGAGGTTATTAATTATATTCTCGCTGTTATCGTAAATTTTTTTTATTACAAGACTTACTTCTTCAGCCATTTTACTTTTTCGATACAGTATCAAGTCAAGCACTAATTTTTGATCATTTATTTTCTGCACTGCTTCTGCGTCATTCTTACCATTGTTTCTCATACTCAAAACCATTTTTTTCAAATCCTCGTCTGCATTCATAGAAGCCTGTACCATAATAAGAGTCGATACGGCTGCAATATTTTCATCTTTCATTCCCTTGAGAATGGATTTCGAATGAAGCGCTTTGATAAGACTATCAGCATTAACTTGTTGATTCTTCAAATCTGAGGCTGATTTTACAACCAGGTTTCTCACCTGAGAATTTATTATTGGCATGGCATTTTGGTAAAATGCGTCTGCATCGGCAGGCATGGCTGTAGAAACTTGTGCGATACTTTTACAGTTGAAAACAAGGCAAAAGAAAAGGAGGGCATTTTTCATGTCAATATTTTCAATTAATGAGATATTCCTCTGGCAGAGCAGCTTGATATATAACGTATGAAACTCTAAAAAATTGAATGCATCCCTGCTTATTTAGTTACAGAACGCTTACAACTTAGCGTTAAGTTTGGCATAATATTGCTGCTATTAAAAACACTTTCTAATTAGAACAAATAAGAAAACAAATCGCGTGCGCATGAATACTGCTGAACATAAAAGATTAAAAAAGAATGCAAAGAAAGATGTGCCTCTCGAATTATGGGGCCCTTACCTGAGTGAAAGACAATGGGGAACTGTTCGCGAAGACTATAGTGAAAATGGCGACGCCTGGAATTATTTTCCTCACGATCATGCACGAAGCAGGGCGTATATATGGGGTGAAGATGGAATTGCCGGCATTTCAGACATGTTTCAAAATATGTGCTTCGCAATAGCACTGTGGAATGGAAAAGATGCCATAATTAAAGAACGCCTGTTTGGGTTAAGCAATTCAAGAGGGAATCATGGTGAAGATGTAAAAGAACTTTATTATTACCTGGATAATATTCCTTCACATTTCTACATGAAATATCTCTATAAATATCCGCAGGAGGCGTATCCTTATTCAGACCTGGTTGAGAAAAATGAAGAGAGGGATAAACATCAACCTGAATATGAAATTTTAGATACGGGTATTTTTAACGATGATAAATATTTTGATGTATTTGTAGAATATGCAAAAAATAACAGTGAAGATATTTTTATAAGAATTGAAATTGTAAACAGGGGAGATGCAACTGCTCCAATTACTTTGCTGCCAACATTGTGGTTTTATAATAAGTGGCAATCTAAAAATAACGGTGAAAGGCCATCAATTGATCTGTTAAATGGATTTTCAGCGCAGGCGGTTCACGGAAATCTTGGAGATTATTATTTCTATTTTCCTGAGCCGGATCACACTTTGTTTACGGAAAATGAAACAAATTTTGAAAAGTTGTTTAATGTCGAAAACGTTTCTGAATTTGTAAAAGACGCAATAAATGACGCAATTGTTGATGGAAAGAATTTTGAAAAATTAAAAGAAAAAAAACAGGGCACCAAGTTTTCGCCGGTCTATAATTTCGATATAGAAGCAAAGCAGTCTAAAACAATTTATCTCCGCCTTACGAAGCAAAAAAGCATTGACCCATTTCCAAAAAAGTTTGAGAAAATTTTTGAGAAGCGAAAGCAAGAAGCTGATGAATTCTATAATGCTTTACATCCCCATCAATGTAACAACGAGCAAAAAAATATTCAACGACAGGCTTTCGCCGGGTTGCTATGGAATAAACAATATTACCATTTTGACATAGAACGCTGGCTTAATGAAAGTGATAATATCTCGCCTGTATATGAGTCACGTAAAAGTGGACGCAATCATAGTTGGAAATATTTAAAAAACCAGGACGTAATGTCAATGCCGGATAAGTGGGAATATCCCTGGTATGCGGCCTGGGACAGCGCATTCCACTGTATTTCTATGGCAGTTATTGATCCTATGTTTGCGAAACATCAGCTACTGGTATTAATGCGGGAATGGTTTATGGACCCACAGGGTCAATTGCCTGCTTATGAATGGGATTTTAGTGATGTGAATCCACCTGTACATGCCTTTGCAGCACTGGAAGTTTATAGAACCGAAAGGAAAATTTATGGAATTGATGATATACATTTTTTAAAAAGGGCTTTTCAAAAGCTGATCATCAATTTCACCTGGTGGATCAACCGTAAAGATGCCGACGGCAACAGCATCTTTGAGGGTGGCTTTTTAGGACTTGATAATATCGGCTTATTCAACCGTAGCATGATGCTTCCAGGTAATATGCTGCTTGAGCAAGCTGATGGCACAAGCTGGATGGGAATGTATGCACTCGGCATGATGGACATAGCCCTGGAAATTGCAATGCATGATGATTCATTCCAGGATGCTGGTACGAAATTTTATGAGCATTTTGTAATAATTGCTGAAGCGCTAAATGAAATGGGCCTTTGGAATGAAGAGGATAAGTTTTTTTATGACGTGCTTTCTCTAAACAAATCAGAAGCGTTTCCACTTAAAGTGAGATCTATTGTAGGACTAACACCACTGTTTGCAGTTTCGGTAATTGAAAAGGAGGTCTTTGACAAACTAACTGATTTTACAAAACGGGTAGGATGGTTTCGGGATTACAGGCAAATGAATAAAAAGTATCTGCCAAGCCAGGAAAAAGACCAGGACGATTGCATACTTTTTTCATTGGTACATAAAGAAAAATTAAAGTATTTGCTTGCAAAATTATTAGATGAATCGGAATTTTTATCAGCTGGTGGTGTAAGAGCCTTGTCAAAATTTTACGAGGAGAATCCGTATACACTGGCTGCTAACGACATGGCCTACTCGATACAATATGATCCCGGAGATTCCACGTCAAACATGTTTGGTGGAAATTCCAACTGGCGCGGGCCGGTGTGGATGCCCATTAATTATTTATTTGTAAATGCTATAAAAAAATATGGGGAATTTTACCTCGATGACTTCAAAGTAGAGTGCCCCACGGGTTCCGGTAATTATCTTACGCTCCTGCAAGTAGCTGATGAACTCACAAAAAGGCTCATCCATATATTTGAGAAAAATGATCAGGGTGAAAGATTGGTATTCGGTCCTTACAACTGGTTTTATAAACGTGAGGAAAATAAAGAGCTTATATTATTCCATGAATATTTTCACGGAGATACATTAAAGGGCTTAGGTGCAAGCCATCAAACCGGTTGGACGGCTCTTATCGCGAACTTGTTGTACGACTCTGATAAAGGAACCTGACTATACGGAGATATATTTTTGGATGACGAAGCTGTAGATTTGCTTTTTAGTCAAGCAAGAATAAAAATGCCCCTTTAATTTAAATTCTTTCAGAGTAAATAAATAAGATGTCGGACGCTGAAGGTCATAATCATTCACATCACTCACATTCAATAAGTCCGGTGGATGCAACGGCTCCATTTATAATTGGTATAATATTAAACGTCTTATTTATAATTGTGGAAGTAACAGCAGGTATTGTGAATGATTCCATATCGTTACTCACTGATGCAGGTCATAATTTAAGTGATGTTGCAAGCCTGGCCTTGTCGCTCCTTGCCTTTCGGCTGGCTAAGAAAAGTGCTACCAATAAATTTACTTACGGATATAAGAAAACGACCGTACTGGCGGCCTTCTTAAACGCCGTGCTGCTTTTAATAGCCATTGGCATCTTGGGTTTTGAATCCATACGGCGTTTGATAAATCCTGTAGCAGTACGCGGAGATGTAATCTCATGGGTTGCAGGTGTTGGTATTTTTGTAAACTTAATAACGGCCCTGTTATTTTTTAAGGGAAGAAAAACAGATCTTAATATTAAGAGTGCCTATATGCATATGCTTAGCGATACACTTGTTTCAGTAGGCGTAGTTATCGGCGGCATTTTTATTAGTTATACCGGATGGAACTGGATCGATCCTGTCATTGGTCTTATTATAATGGTTGTGATTCTTGTTGGCACCTGGTCGCTTCTTACTGAGAGCTTTAGCCTCTCCGTTGATGCTGTGCCAACGGATATAGATGTAGAAAAAATAAAAGAAATTATTACCCGGGAGCCTAATATCATAGAGGCCCATCACATTCACATTTGGGCACTTAGCACCACAGAAAATGCACTCACTGCACATATATCTTTGAGTGAAAAAATTAGCTTCAATGAAAAAATGAAGTTGGTACAAAATTTAAAGCATAAGTTATTGCACAATAGAATTCATCATAGTACTATTGAAATTGAAACGGAGGAATTTGATTGTGAGGAAAGGGATTGTTGATCTTGTGTGAGTTCAAAAAAATGCAATATAATAAAGCGTATTGCAACGATTCTGGAAACCAATTATACAGAATAAATATAAATGCTAAATAAAATTTTATGGAAAACAAAGTAAACCAGCACAACATCCTGGAATTTGCTGAGCAACGCCTGGAAGAACATATGGCAGAATTAAACACACATTACGAAGGAAGAGAAATGGGTTCAAATGATGAAAAGAAAAAAGCATTTGAAACACACCTCAACATGTTTACGGCTGAGCTTACCGAAAAATGCAAGGAACTGGGTGATGAAAAGGGTAGCCAACAGGTAGTTGCAGATTATCAGCGTAAGTTCAATGAAGCCTTCAATAATTTATAAAGATGTCCATTGTCAGTTCGTTAACTAATTTTTTTTGGAAGATATTTAAGGCCCTTTTTGTAAGAAAAAAAGATTGCTGCAAATGATGATTCTGTCAAGGCATCAGGTTCTTATTTGTTCTAAAGCAGGTTCCTTTAAATAAAGCAACCTGGTGATTATCCTGGTTAGTAATTGTTATAACATACAAGCCGGTACTACGGCCATTATGCAGTTCTTTAGCTTCCGCGGTCAATTCGTCTCCTGGTTGCGTTGGCTTGATAAAGTTGATAGATGCATCAAGCGCTACAGAAAGAACATTGCGATTATTACATGCAAATGCAAAAGCAGTATCGCCAAGGGCAAACGCAATGCCCCCATGTATAATTCCAAAGCCATTGATCATTTCTTTGCGCAGCTTCATTTTAATTTTACTGTAGCCTTCTTTTATCTCTATAATTTCTATACCAAGCCATTGGCTGAACAGATCGGATTCCATCATTTGATTTACAACCTGCCGTGCAAATTCATCGTTCATCATGTGTGTCTTTTATTCGCCTTTAAATATTGCTTTTCTTTTTTCTAAAAACGCAACAACGCCTTCTTCAAAATCTTTTGTCAAAGCTGCCTTTTGCTGAAATTCATCTTCTGTTTCTAACTGTTTTTTCAGCGTTTGCTCCAATGATTTATTAAGAACTTGTTTCGTATATGCTAATCCTTTTGTAGGAAGGGAAGCAAGAGTGATAGCAATTTTTTCTGTTTCTTCCATAAAAGAGATATCAGGAAAAACCTTATAAATCATACCTAACTTTTCAGCTTCGTCTGCAGAAATTTTATCTCCCAGCATCATCAACGAACTTGCTTTTTGAAAGCCAATAAGTCTTGGTAAAAAGAAAGTGCCGCCACTATCGGGGATCAACCCAATCTTGCTAAAGGCTTGTATAAAAGAAGCAGCTTGGGAAGCTATAACTACATCACAGCATAAAGCAATATTAGCACCTGCACCGGCTGCAACTCCGTTAACGGCTGCTACCACCGGCTTGTTTAAATTTCTTATTTTGGTAACTATAGGATTATAATGTTCGCTTAATATTTTTTTCATTCCCGGGCCTTCGGGATCTATAATTTCCGCAAGGTCCTGTCCGGCACAAAAAGCTTTGCCTGCACCAGAAATGAGTACGCATCTAACTTCCTTATTGCTTTCACATTCATCTAATTTTTGCTGCAAGAGCAAAGCCATTTCACCGTTAAAAGAATTAAATTTTTCAGGACGGTTGAGAGTTATGAATGCGATGGAGTTTTTTATTTCAAATAGAATAGCGGGCATATTAACCAGTATATATTGAAGTATCAATTTCTTTAATCTTGCGAAAATTTTTATCTGCGGTAATTAATGGGATAAAATATGCAAAAGCCGTTGCTGCAATAATTGCATCTGGAATTCTGAGACTGTATTTTTTTCTTAGGAATATAGTATCGTCTTTCAAATCTTCAGAATACTGAATAATATGACAATTGCTAATAAGTTCTCTGATAGCATCAATTTCATTCTCAGAAATTTTGGGAAAACTTAATAATTCTAACTCAGTGATATAGGAAATGTATACTGTTTTTTTGTCTAGTAATTGACCGAGTTGCAGATTATTTTTAAATAAATAAATGAAAATGTTTGTGTCAGCTAATATCTGTCCCATTCCCTACGAAGTTTTCTTTGAATCTTGACAGGGTCTCCTTTGAATACATGGGCTAACGCTCCGCTTAACTCAGCAAAAGATTTTGATTTTTTTAGCTTTGCACTTTCTTCAAGTTTTTCAAGTTTCGCTAAGGCAACTTCAAGTCTTTCTTTTTTACTTATTGTAACAGTCATTTAAAGTGCTTTTCATAAAAATACTAATTTTTAATGGCACTTGAAATAATCGAATGGCTCCTTACATTCATTACACTGATACAAAGCTTTGCAGGCAGTAGATCCAAATTGACTTAATAATTTCGTATTTGAAGAATGGCAAAGCGGGCATTCAATTTTTAAATCTTCTAAATATTTTTGATTAAATGCTTTTCCAATTGGCGGTGCAATTCCATAAGCCTTTAATTTTTGTTTCCCTTCTTTAGTCATCCAGTCTGTAGTCCATGCAGGAGAAAGCTGTTGCGTGATCTTTATTTTTTCAAATCCATTTTTTTGTAAGCATATTCTTATATTCATTGCTATTACATCCATCGCCGGGCAGCCGCTATATGTGGGTGTGATAAAAATTTCAATTTGCTCTTTGCTGACATTTATATCTCTCACTACTCCTAAGTCTACAATTGATAATACGGGAATCTCAGGATCGCAAATGCCCTTTACCAGGTTCCAAATAGCTTCCTCCGTAATATTTTCTGTTAGGTTTAGCATGTTATTTATTACCACTCGCAGCCAGGATAAGTCCGTTGTAAAAATTGCATTTCACGAAGAATAAAATCGAGTTCTTCAGAGTGAGTGCCAGTTTTGCCGCCTGTTCGCAGAGGCAGTTCTGCATCTTCAGGATAAGAAAGGGTTGCTCGCTCCAGCACTTCCGAAACTTTTTTCTGCCAGTCACTTTTTATCTTACTTACGTCAACGCCTACACCGGTTTCTTCACAGACTTTTTCATAACCAGAAGGTTCAAACATTTCAGTAGTAAATGGCCATAGTTGCTCAAGTGCAGATTTCATTCTCTTATTACTTTCTTCAGTGCCATCTCCAAGCCGTATTACCCATTCACTGCTCCATCTCAGGTGATAAGTAACTTCTTTAAGAGACTTCTCCGCAATCGCTGCTAGCTGCAAATCGGAAGACAACATTAATTTTTGGTAAAAATAATATTGATAAGTACTGAAGAAAAACAATTTCAAGATAGTATTCGCCCAGTCACCATTTGAAATTTCTGTTATTAAAAGATTCTTAAATTCATGGGCATCTCTGAGGTAAGCAAGAGAATCTTCGGTTGCTTCGTTATTTAGTTTATTGCCAGTGTTAATTAATTGCGCAGCATACTGATAAAAATTTCTTGACTGCCCTATAAGGTCTAATGCGATGTTGCTGATTGCAATATCCTGTTCCAGCATCGGCCCGTGCCCTGTCCATTCACTAAGGCGATGTCCCATTATCAAAGAATTGTCTGCCAGGTGAAGTGTATAATCCGCCACGTCATTTGCCATTACATATGTTTTAATTCTTCAGGCAAATTATAGAAAGTCGGGTGCCGGTACACCTTATCATCGGCAGGATCATACATGCTTGCTGCATCATCCGGATTGGATGAATGAATATTTTTAGACTCAATAACCCAAATACTTACACCTTCCATACGTCTTGTATATACATCTCTTGCATTTTCAATCGCCATTTGAGCATCAGCTGCGTGAAGGCTACCTACATGCTTATGATCAAGGCCTTGCCTGCTCCTTATAAAAACTTCCCACAGTGGCTCGTCAATATTCATTATAGATTAAAGTATACTTTTAAAAATGCTATGGATTAAAATGAAACTGATTTACTCGTTAATAGAAAATTCAAAATTCAATTTAGACGATTTAACCTTTGCTTTTTCTGCGTGTGCGAGAGCGGCTTCCCTTACCCATTGGCCATTCTCATGTGCACTCACTCTCGCGGATAACCGCTCCTTATTGCAAGGGCCATTACCCTTTACCACATTCCAGAATTCATCCCAGTTTATTTCTCCAAAATCGTAATGTTTCCGCCCTTCATTCCATTTGAGATCCTTGTCGGGAATGGTAAGGCCAAGTATATCTGCCTGTTCTTTACAGATATCTACAAATTTTTGGCGAAGCTCATCATTTGTAAACCTTTTAATTTTCCATTTCATGCTTTGTTGTGTATGGGGGGACGCGTCATCATTTGGCCCAAACATCATTAAGCTTGGCCACCACCAACGGTTCAAAGCATCCTGGGCCATATCTTTTTGCTCTTTAGAGCCGCGGCACAGGGTAAGTAAAATTTCAAAACCCTGGCGCTGATGAAAACTTTCTTCTTTACAAACTCTAATCATAGCTCGGGCGTAAGGCCCGTAGGATGCACGGCAGAGCGGAACCTGGTTCATAATAGCAGCGCCATCCACCAGCCAGCCGATTGCACCAATATCAGCCCAGGTTAATGTAGGATAATTAAAGATTGAAGAATACTTTGCCTTACCACTCAGTAATTGATCAACCATTTCTTCACGGCTAATACCCATAGTCTCAGCAGCGGCATATAGATAAAGGCCGTGACCTGCTTCATCCTGAACTTTCGCAAGTAATGTTGCTTTTCTTCTGAGAGAGGGTGCACGGGTAATCCAGTTTCCTTCAGGTAACATGCCTACTATTTCACTATGTGCATGCTGACTTATCTGCCTTATTAATGTTTTCCGGTAATCGTCAGGCATCCAGTCTTTAGGCTCAATCTTTATTTCCTGGGCTACTTTGTCATCAAATACTTTTTGTAATTCTTCAACCACCATCCTGATTAATTTAATAATAAAGTTACTGATTCAGCGTGCAAAAGCTTCCACTTGTTAGTTAAATTATGGACCGATAAACTATGATTTTATATCAAAGTCTACTACCACCTTTTTACTTCTTGGGTGCGACTGACATGTTAAAATAAAGCCTGCTTCTACTTCTTCAGGCTCCAGTCCGTAATTGGCTTCCATTTCAACTTTGCCTTCTAAAAGTTTTGATTTACAGGTACAACATACTCCTCCTTTGCAGGCAAACGGAAGATCTGCTCCTTCGGCCAATGCAGCATCGAGTATATTGTTGCTGTTATAATCAAGATTGAAGTTGAAACTTCTTCCGTCGAGCTTCACTGTAATTTCACTTCCTTCCTCGCCGGTCTCATTGGTCGGTTCATAAATTTTTGTGTGCTTCCTGGTGGGTGTTGTAAATAATTCGAAGTGAATTTTGCTTTTTAAAATGCGCTCCGTTTCTAAAAAGTCCTTAACCTGGAAAATCATTTGCTCCGGCCCGCAAATAAAAAACTCATCAACTGCGGCAAAGTCAATAAGCTTGGAAAGCTGCTGGCATTTATTAATATCGATTCTTCCGTAATTGATTTCTGCGTCTGTTCTTTCTCTTGTTAAAATATGATATAGGCGAAAACGGCTGATGTATTTATCTTTTAATGCTTCAAGTTCCTCCTTAAAAATTATTGATGCCACATTTTTATTACCATAGATAAGTGTGAAGGTGCTGGCTTGTTCTACAAACAAAATAGTTTTGATAATTGAAATTACCGGCGTGATTCCACTTCCTGCCGCGAAGGCTACGTAATTTTTTTTATTGGCTGGAGTTACTTCAGTAAAAAATGCGCCTGTCGGTGGCATCACATAAAGCGTGTCACCTTGTTTCAGATTTTCATTTGCGAAAGTTGAAAATGTTCCGTTATGAACTTTTTTAATAGCGACTCTTAATTCGTTTTCTATAGGACTGGCGCAAATAGAATATGACCTTCTGACTTCTTCATCTGCATTAAATTTGATAGTTATATTTTGGCCCTGCCTGAATTGAAAATCTTTTTTTAACTCAACGGGAATTTCAAATACCAACGAGACGCAATCTTTTGTTTCACGGCGTATTTCCTTTACAGTAAGCTTATGAAAATGAAGGGCCAATTTTTTATTATTATTTTAAATTGATGACTTTCTTATAAGAACAAACAACCTGTTGGCAGTTGATCCTGCACTGACGTTACACCATTAAGTATGATATCTTTTAAATTAATGCGATTTGTTCCAAAACTAATGCTTATTGTTTTCTTGGCTGCGTAGGAATGGTGGAGCTATGAGATCCGAAATTATCCAAATGACTAATAAAATTTTTGCCTGAACAACCTTAAGATATTTTTAATCTTGCACATTATATATTATTTAATTTTGCCGCCAAAGGGTGTTACATGAAATTGAATTCAGTAGATAAAGTAGAGAGTATTTCACCACAGGATTTCAGGAATAACTATTACCTGGCTAAAAAGCCTCTTATAATTACGGGCCTGGCCAAAGAATGGCCCGCTTACGAGAAATGGACTTGGGAGTATTTCAAAGAGATTGTGGGGAACAAAACAGTCGGACTTTATAATAACGTAAAAAGCGATGCTTACACGCCTATAAATACTGCCGATGATTATAAAACTTTTGGAGAATATGTTGACATGATCCAAAAAGGTCCGGCTGCCTGGCGGATATTCCTGTTTAATATATTTACACATGCACCCCAGCTTACACAGGACTTCACATGGCCTGAAGATTTGATGAAAGGGTTTGTAAAAAAATATCCAATGCTTTTTACAGGAGGGCAAACTTCAATTACCCACATGCATTTTGATATTGACCTCTCACATATCTTGCATACACAATTTGCAGGTAGAAAAAGAGTACTACTATTCCGGCATGAAGAGCAGCATAAGCTCTACCGGAAGCCGTTTGAAGTGCTTAGCCTTGCCGATTTTTCTAATTATAATATGGCCGAAGGCAAGCCCGACTATGAAAAGTTTCCAGCTCTTAAATATGCTACCGGCTACGAATTAATAATGGAACATGGAGATACTTTATTTATGCCGGCAGGTTATTGGCATCATATGGAATATCTCGATAGCGGATTTGCCATGAGCCTTCGTGCCTTGCAAAGTACTATCTCCGGTAAGGCTAAAGGTGCCTGGAATTTATTTGGCATGAGAAGCATTGATACTATTATGAAAAAGATGCGCCCAAAATGGTGGTATGATTATAAAATAAAAAAGATTGACAGGTTTGCGAATGAAGAGTTGAGAAAATATTATTAATATATTCTCAGAAAATTCTTTTTATATTAAAATTCGTATTACTTTAGCAGCCCATTCTTTATATTCCTTTTCCTACTTTTTAAAAACCGTGCACACCCATAAAACTGGCTTTTCGTTTTATAAATTCATTTTAGAATAAATATCCTTTACATAATATTATCAAGAGACTAAGCTTTTTTCTTGTGGTTTCAGAGGTAAGCAAGGCCGGTGATTTTTATCACTGGCCGTTTTTTTAAGATTCAAATTGTTTTGCGGAATATAAATAAGGCGTTGCCTCTAAAATTTATTCTAATGCCCTGTTCATAAATTTTATTAATGGCATTAACGCCTTAAAAGCCTTTGATACCTCTTTGGCAAAAGATGGAACTTTAAAAAAAGAATCGGGGAAATTTCTCGTTGCAACGAAACTTTTTAATTTTAAAAAATCACTCGCTGGATTATCCCTATCATAGCCTTTGGGAACATTTACAAGCATCTCGTTTTTATTCATCCCCAATCCGTCGAAGTGGTTCATGAATGAAGATCTGCCAAGTATATTTTTAAATTCGGGAAAACAATAATCAACTTCTTGTCTCAGTTTTTGTAATTCCTGAGGTCCGGGCATCCAGAGTCCTCCGCCGGCAAAACTTTTATTCCCGGGCTCAAGATGAAAATAATAGCCCGCAAAAACCGATTTCTTCCCACCCTTACTAAAATAGGCTCCCATGTTGGATTTGTAAGGCGTCTTATCTTTAGAGAATCTGATATCCCTGTTTATTCTGAAAGTGCAATTTTTTACATCGAGCGGTTTTA